>CAYZHW010000114.1:0-5000 GCA_964478105.1 uncultured Lachnospiraceae bacterium
GGCGGCGACCATTACGGTGATTGGCTTGCGACCGACGCCGGATACGGCTCATACATCGGAGCAACGCAAGCGGATTTTATCGCAAGTGCGTATTTTGCTTATTCGACCGAACTTGTAATTAAAGCAGGCAGGGCGCTCGGCGAGGACACATCGTATTTTGATAAGCTCTATCAAAATGTGCGTACAAAATTCAGAGAGACCTTTATGAAAGACGGACTGCCCGCGTATTACGAGCACGGTGAGGCTATGACATACCACGGCAAGACGATAGAGATCAACAAAACAGGCGTGACGCAGACGGCGATATCGCTGATCCTTCGCTTCGGTCTGTACGAAGCCGACGAAGAAAAGAAACTTGCCGATAAGCTTGCAGAGCTTATAAAGGAAAACGACGGACGAATGTCCACGGGATTTGTAGGCACGCCGCACATACTTCACGCTCTCTCGGATCACGGGCACGCAGATCTTGCCTTTGAGTTGCTTCTGCAGGAAAAGAATCCTTCGTGGCTTTATTCGGTAAACCGAGGTGCGACCACGATATGGGAGCATTGGGACGGCATCGACGAGAATTACAATATGTGGAGCCGCGATATGAACTCCTTTAACCACTACGCATACGGTTCGGTATTCGACTGGATCTACGGCAATATGCTCGGCATTAAGATATGTGAGGACGGCGCGGGGTACTCAAAAATCGAGATCGCACCGCTTACTGACAAGAGAATAGGCTTTGCCGAGGGAAGTATCGACACGGTGTGCGGTAAGATATATGTCTTATGGAGATATATCGACGGCAAGGTAAGATACGACATCAAGATCCCGGAGAAGACAACGGCGACGCTTAGTATCCCGGGGATGAACAAAAAGACGCTCACCGGCGGATCATACACGGTGATCAAGTAAAAAAATATCCCCTATCCGGGGATATTTTTTACTTTTTATCAAACCTAACCCGATCTCGCGACACTATATATACAAATAGTATTTTTCTTTCAACTGCAAGTTTATTGCATTATGATTTATTTTGTGGTAAAATAAATCAAATCCAATCAATCGGAGGTCATATATGAATATCAAACACAACATCAACTATTTCAAGAAAAACGAAAACCTCAAATTTATCGGCGGCACGCTCCTCATTCTCGGACTCTTCTTTTTATGGTTCGGTCCCGCGATAGACCTCTGGTTTATTTCCTATGCGGTATCGCCCCCCGTTATAGTGGTGGGCTTCGTTATGTTCCTTATCGGAAGCTCGGGACGCTCAAGCGAAGCCGATCTTGACGATTGCATCAAGCGCGGAACAGAAGGACTTGAGGTATACTTTGACGATGACATACATTACGGCAAAAGGCTTCTCAAGCATATTGCTCCCTCATACATCGAAGGATATGAGTTTCACGACGGTGTAATGATCAAGAAGGGCAAAAACAGCTCGCTTCGCTCCTCCGAATATACAAAAGCACTCATCTACATTATGTCCGACAGACTTTATATCAACCGCAAGACCGTTTGCCTTGTTTCCGATGAATTAAAAAAAGACACGACCGAGATCCTGTATGATGATATAAAGAATGTAGAGATCGTAAAGATCGAAGAAAACATCATATTTGAAAAAAAGACATTTAAAACAAAATCGTTCAGATTCACGGTAAACTACGGCGACGGACTCGTATTCTCAGCTCCTATTTTTGATAATATGGACTCTGTACACTTAGTCGAAACGATAAACCGAACCATCACGGAATATAAAAAATCAAAAGCATAAAAATATCGGCTTCCCATATGGGAAGCCGATATTTTTATTATTTCAGTCTGTCATAGACAAATGCGGGGATCTTATCCTTTATAAAGTAACTGACTTCGCCGATGTAGTATTCGTCGGTGACAAACTTTCCATCCTCTTTGTATGTTCCCTCGTTCTTGTACTTGATATCGACGGTATAACCGTAATCATATTCGGTAAATACGTTATCGATATAGCCGTCTGTCAGATTGGCGAGAGAAGCAAGCACTGCACGCATCTCGACGGGATCGGTGACGGTTATCATATTCTTATCCGTGGGATCAAAGGTCTCATCAGCCACACGGTAAATGTTGATACAGTGTATAGAGTCAATATAAACATCATAAATGTCTTTTCCGTCAAGCAGTACGTCAAGTGTATGCTCCGAATCCGCGAATATCGGGAAATAGAATCTCGTGGAGTAATAGTACTTGCCGTCGCTTACACGCTTAAAGATATATCCGGCTTGCGGAGACTGGAAGGTCTCATAATTCACATCTCCAAGATCCTTTTTGTATGCTTCCATAATGGCCGCGAGATTCTCTTCATAGTCTACCTTAGAGATATATCCGCGATCGATAAAATCGTTCAGAGCGGGAAGATACAGCTCCTCGTATCCGTCGTGAATGTTATAGTTTATAAACGAATACATCTGTTCTTCAAACTCTTCGGAGTCGGCGACAAGGCGAAGCGTATCCGAGAAGTCTGTCTTTTTTATGTTCGAAAAATATTTAGCGACAGGCGCACCGAGCTTTGTATGATACACTACGCGCACCGATATACTGTCCTCACACACGATGCTCTGACTGGACTCGTAAACATATACTTCGCCGTACTCATCGTACTTATAATAATAATCCCGCGGAACGCTCGACGACTCGGCCGAAGCGCCTACGCTTTCATCAGTATCATTCATATGGCGCTCGAGATCGTCGGTGAGCGACTTCCAGAGCTTTTTGTCATAATATGTTCCGTAGTCATTTCTGTTGATCTCTATATCTACGCAGGAAACAAGATTTTCGCTCGGGATATATTCATCAAGTCCAAGGACGTCAAAGACGGTTGCAACAAAGCAAATTGCAAACACCGCGCAGAAAATAATAAGTCCGCGCACGCCCTTGAACATTGCTCTCGCGTTCTTGTGAAGGATGGCATTAAGAAGCATAAAGGTCAGCACCGCACCTGCGGCAAATCCGAATATCTGCCAGAATCCGCCGCCCATCTCGCCGAACCATATGCCGACAAATACGGTAACGGGGACCATTATCACATATTTGATAAATGTAGCCACCTTCGGGAAAACGATCGGAGTACCCGCATTCTCATTTCCGCGTTTTCTGTATACAAGAACAGCAAGAAAGGCAAACACTGCCGCAAGAAGCGCAAACACTATCATCTCAATAACAGAAAGAGGATCATCGTAAATGTAGAACATCCTTATCACGGGAGATGAATAGGGTAAAAAGCCTTCAAAATACCAATCAAGATCCATATAGCGAGTGTATTCTTGTGCGATAAGTATCAGCGAGGAGAATGTCGCGGGAACGATAAAGAGTGCCACGCCGGTCATTACGAACTGCACAGGTCCCGTTCCGCAGAACATCCCCACAAATACCGTAACAAAGAATATCAAAAGGAATATAACCGTACAGTAACAGCACATCGTAACAAGCGCGTGCGTGATATCTGCCGCAGCTCCTACTCTGATAAGAACAACGAGCGAGCCTATAAGCATCGAAAGCGAAAACGCCGCAAAATAATCGATGATGCCGACAAGTATTTTTGTAATATACATAGCCTCACGGGTAACGGGCAGGCTGTGGTAAAAATACGCACTCGTTTTGGAGTTCAGATATTTCGTTGCCGAAAGGCCCGCAAAAACGGCTATCGCCATCGCGATAAATACGCCGATCACGATAAAATCTTCAAGCAGATTGACCACGCGGGAAACTATATACTCAAATTTAACTATCTCGTCGCCGCGGTAATAGTCGGATTGCGTCGACATAAGAAGCGGCACGGGAAACGTGAAGAAGCAAACAATAAAGTACAGAAGAAAGTTGGTCCAGCTCTTTTTAAGCGTGTTAACAAAGAACCCCGGCGCAAAATAATTCTTTTTAATAGATGATGCCCGAGTAGTCATATCCTCTCTCCTCCATTTCACTTATAAATATCTCCTCAAGTGTCAGCGGTATTATCTCAAAGAATGTCGGAGCCAATTTTGCAAAGAAGGATTCTATCTCTTCCCTCTCGCCCCTGATGACCATAGTAACCATACTCGAACGCCTCTTGAGGCTAACCACATTCAAGGGCGCAAACGCAGATGCATCTACCGTTTCGGGGAATACCGCCTGAACGGTATGTATTCCCATCTTGAGCTGGTCTATCTCGCTCTCAAAAAGAATTCCGCCCTTGTGAAGAAGTCCGACGTGGTCGCATATGTCTTCAAGCTCGCGCAGATTGTGAGATGCGATAACGGGAGTAAGACCTCTTTCGCTTACATCCTCGGCAAGAAGACGCTTTACAAACTGTCTCATAACAGGGTCAAGTCCGTCAAATGTCTCGTCACAAAGCAGATACTTCGGACAAGAAGACAGCGCAAGAATGACCGACGCCTGCTTTTTCATACCCTTTGAGAAGGTCGATATTTTTCTTCTCGGGTCGAGCTTGAACATATCGCAAAGCTTATCGTACTTTTTGCTGTCAAAATTTTTGTACACCGACTTATACACACCCGCCATCTCGTCAAGTGTACTGTGAGGCAGAAAATACTGCTCGTCGGAAAGGTATATTATATCGTTTTTAACCTCAATATTTTCGTAAACGGGTCTGCCGTCGTAGAAGACCTCGCCCGCATCCGCCATAAGTACACCGCACATAATGCGAAGCAGTGTCGATTTTCCCGATCCGTTTGAACCTACAAGCCCAAAGATCGATCCGCTTTTTATAATAGCGCTTACGTTGTCGAGCGAACGTATGTCGCCGTAATTTTTAGTTACGCCTTTTATCTCAATCATTCTTATCCCCCCATATCTCGTCAAGGCAAAGAAGGATATCCTCACGTGAAAATCCGCTGTCCTTCGCCTTCTTAATATCGGTCTTTATCTCAGAAAGAAGCTTTTCTCGTTTCATTTTTCCGATCTCTTCCGTATCGGACGATATGAAATTTCCTCTGCCCGGCAGCGAGTATATTATTCCCTGCCGTTCAAGCTCGGTG
>CAYZHW010000115.1:0-4999 GCA_964478105.1 uncultured Lachnospiraceae bacterium
ACGAACAGAAACATAAAATAGCGGCAGGGATTTCCCCCTGCCGCTATCGCATACAAAATCAAGCTGTTTTGACTTTTTGCTGTTCATAAGGAGTTTGATTTTAAAAGTAAGCAATGTATTACACGGATTGATTCAGCACTGCTTCCTTAACTATGTGAAACTCCCGTTTCCCATCTGGAGACCGTTTTGTTTGTAACGCCGAGCTTTTTGCCAAGCTCCTCTTGTGTAAGACCTTCCCTTTTCCGAAGCGCGGCAATAAATCTTCCTGTTCTGACCTGATCCATTACGTTCACCTCCGAAAATACTATATCACACTTAGCGTGAGAATTCTTTACCACAAACAGCGAATTTGACGTTTTTGACGTACAAACAATTACGTGCGATTATACCGTCGACCGAGGTCACCATATGGCAAACAATGTACGGTCTGTTCATATTTTCCCTTCTTCAATTCTGTTTTTGGACGCTCTTATATTCGTCGTAGAAGCGATAATAGGGGCAAAAATTCTGAGTGCCCGTAACATATTGCTCGCGCTCGTCCTGATCTATGTCGACCTTGCAATAATATTCCTCGTAGTATTCGTCGTAGTCGTAAAACTCGCAGCTCTCGCAACTGCCAACCGTCCTTTTCGGGGTCTTCCCTTTCATAATCGTTACTCCTTATCGGTTATTATGCTCTCGATAAATCTGATCTTTTCGGCATCCTTTTTCTGTCTGATATTAACTCGGTAGCCGTCTTTGCTTGACCGTCTGTATACGGTAAGGTACTGTTCAAGCGACAAGAGCAAGAATCTCGCGCCGTCCGATTCGTGCACTCCGATATCTTTTGCGCAGATGCCCGCAAAAACTTCAAGATCCTCGATATCGGCAAAAGAATGCGCCACGCCTTCGCGCACGAATGTATGCTCGTGTTCATCATTTAGAACATATCCGTTCTCTTCAAGAAAAGACCTGAATTCCCGCCACCGTTCGGCAATGAACACGCGCGGCACAAGAATATCGATATCGCTTGCGCCGAGCTCGTTCCCCGTCAGATACTCAAGACCGAGCGAGCCGTATAAAAGAGGAACGATACCAAACCTGCCCGATAAAAGCCGTACGGTCTCAAAAAAATGCTCGATTTTATTCATCTCGTGTTATACATATCTTATTTCTTGTGATAGCGCAAACTGCAAATATCGTCGCCCTTGGCTATGCACTTGGGAAGGTCGAGCACACTGCCGTAGCACTCACCGATGCCGTGGTCACCGCACATCGCGATATCACAAAGCATTGCTATCTCCTCGTCCGAGCATCCCGCCTTCTGCCACGCTTTGACAAGCGGACAGTAGTGAAAATCTATCGAGAGCTTATCGTCGGTCGATTCAAGTATCTTCATCTCAAAGACAAGCTGTGCAGGCTTTGTGAAAAGTGTCTTTCGAAGTCCCTTAAGGCTGTCTGTCTTGCCTTTTTTTACAAGATCTGCGCCCTGAGAGAGACCGCAACGCTTTACCGCGTCGCTTCCGAAATCTCGGGGATCAAGCCCTCTCTTTTTTGCTTCGTCGCAAAGCAGATAGAGCCAAAAAGCTCTGTGCTCAAGCTGTGCGCGTATCGCCTGAAGCAGGCCGTTCTTATATTTTGGGTCGTTTTTTACGTTACTCATAATGATTCTCCTTTATATGTTTATTTCAAGACCAGACGTATTGCCCAAAGCTGGATACGCTTCGGCAAAATGTTCAACAAAAGCAAAAGCGGATTCCGATTTATGCTGTACGCAAACGCCGGCTTACGCTTTTGTAATATCTTCAGCGTTTTTTTCGCTATCTTCTCGGGCGAAACGCATCTCGCCTCAACCCGGTTTACAATTTTTTTAAATCTGTCGGCATTGCAGGTGTACAGTTCGGTATTCTCGCAAAATCGATCGAGCGCATCGGTAGATACGCCGAGCATTCCCGTATCGACCGCACCTGCGCGGAGCACCGATACGTCTATTCCAAGCAATTGCAACTCCATACTAAGCGAGTACGCATATTTATCAAGCGCGCTCTTTGTCACGGCATATATCCCCGTAAAAGGAAGCGGATCAAGAGGTGCCAATTCACTTGTTGTGATAATGATTCGGCTACCGCGTAAAAGAAGCGGTAAAAATGTCTTGTTTGCCAAAAAGACACCGTACATATTCACATCAAAAATGCGTCGAAAGCTCTCGGTATCTATTTCTACCAGGGAATTAAGCATATATACCCCCGCGAAATGTACGATTGCATAAAGTGAATCCGTATAAGCGCGTACCTTTTCAAGGGCAGCGGCAACACTGTCCTCGCTTGTGATATCGGCCTTGACGGGAATGATGTTTTTTTCAGGCTCTCCGACATTTTTATCAAGGGCAAAAACGCGATACCCCAAGGATACGAGCTCTTTGACGACTGCCTTCCCCATACCTCCGTACGCGCCTGTTACAAGTATGTCTTTCAATATGTTTCTCCGATCCTTGATCATTTATTGAAAACGAGTTCATCCATTCTTCTAAACGCCTCTTTGACCCGTGAGAGCGGGAGCGCCAGATTCAGACGTATGTGCTTACTTCCGCCGTGCTGTCTTCCGTCCTGCCAGGCAACACCTACATCCCAACCGGAGCGCAAAAGCTCGTCAAGCGTCATACCGTGTGTATCAAGCCATTCACTGCAATCCATAAAGACCATATATGTGCCCTGTGGTCTTGCCGCGCTCACTCCGTTAAAGTGCTCATTTATGTAGCTGCAAGCGTAATCGATATTGCCGCTAAGCGTAAGACAAAGCTCGTCCACCCACTCGTATCCTTCGGGTCTGTATGCGCCGATAAGAGCATACATCGAGAGCATATTCATAGAATTGTAATGCGAGAGCGAGGATTCCTTTTCCACGCGGTCGCGCAAGTGCTTATTGTAGATTATGTGATAAGCACCGATCAGTCCCGCAAGATTAAAGGTCTTTGACGGTGCATAAAGAGCTACCGTGCGCTCTCGCGCATCTTCGCTTACCGACTGGGTAGGAATATGCTTATGTCCGTCAAGTATAATATCCGACCATATCTCATCGGATACCACATAAACATCGTGCTTGTAAAACAGCTCCATTGCTCCTTCGATCTCCCCTCTTTCCCACACTCGTCCCGTAGGATTGTGAGGTGAGCAGAAGATCGCGGCGTGGATGTTGTTCTCGGTGATCTTTCTTTCCATATCATCAAGATCCATACGCCAGATGCCGTCTTCATCAAGCACAAGCGGACTTGTCACTATGTTGTAGCCGCTGTTTTTCAGAGACATAGAAAAGCCCATATAGATAGGTCCGTGCACCAAAACATTGTCTCCTCGCGAGCAGAACGTACCTATCGCAGAGAGCAGACCGCCAAGCACACCGTTTTCATATCCGATATGTTTTCTCTCAAGTCCCTTTACTTGGTTACGCTTGGTCTGCCAAGCGATTATCGAATCGAAATACTCGTCGCGCGGATCGAAGTAACCAAACGCGGGATGTTCGATACGTTCCCGCATTGCCTCACAAACAGTCGGGACCGTGGGAAAATTCATATCGGCGACCCACATTGGAATAACATCAAATCCCTCTTTCGGAAGCCCGGGTGCCCAGCCTGTTCCGAGCGCGTCAAGCGCCAGGGCATCGCGCCCGTGTCTGTCTATAATAGATTCAAAATCGTATTTCATATCCGGCACCTCAAACACGTTTGTGTTGCTTATTCTTTCCAAACAAAATTATAGTTTATCGACTCGCCGCCGTCGACGAGAATATTCTGTCCCGTGCAAAAGCTGTTCGTTACGGTCAAAAAGTACGCCCATTCGGCGATCTCCTCGGGTGTCGCCCACTTTTTCAGGGGGGTTTCGTCCATAATTTCCGCCCAAAGCTTGGGATCGTTCATAACACACTCGTTGAGCGGTGTCAGCACCCCGCCCGGATCAAGGCTGTTGCAGGTTGCGCCGTATTTCGCCACGCGCATTGCGACGTTCTTCGTGTAAGAAATGACGCCGCCCTTGCTTGCCGCATATTCGGGAAATTCTGCCCCCGTATGACCGCTTGCCGAGCCGATATTCAGTATGGATCTTATATTCTCGCGTATGCCGTATCTTTCGGTAATCCCTATGAGAGCCTTGAGATTGATGTCGATATCGTCCTCATTCTGCGTGCCTGCGTTGTTGATAAGAATATCAACATCCGCTATCTCGGGCAGTTCCGTATAATTTCTGATATCCTCTTCAATGTGCGTATATCTGACGTTTGCAATACTTGCACATCTGCGGTCGATACCGACAACGGTATGCCCGTTTTTCAAAAACAGCTCGGCTATCGCCTTGCCTATTCCCTGTGAAGTTCCTGTTATCAGTATTTTCATTTTGCGCTCTCCTTTTCAATGTAATCCAAATATTCTTTTCCGACCGCGTTCTTCTTCCATTTGGTAACGATGCGATACCCTATGGGAGAGAAAACGATCTCCATCATAAGCTCAGCAACCGCACCCGTCAGCGCACACATTGCGCACTGCAGCACTGTCCAGTGAAATCCGTTCCAAAATACAGGCGCAAATCCCACGAAAACGATAAGCGAAAAGATAAAATTATCAAGAAACTGACCGATAAAGGTCGAGACGTAGGTACGCATCGCATACGCAAGCTTGCCGTCGGGATCCTTCTTAAACGCACTGCCGATAATAAAATTGAGGGTATTGTTTATGACTGCCGACGAAAGAAATGCCATAGTACTTCCCAAAAGAATAAACCACGTACCGCCGAATATTCCGTTGAAGACGGTATAATCTCCGGCGTTGGACGGAATGATGCTTGCAATAAAGAATATCAGGCAGGTAAGCAGATTGATAAGCGCTGCGAGCACCGAGACTCTGTTGGATGCCCTCGGGCCGAAATGCTTGGTTATGATATCCATACACATAAACGACAGCCACGAGATAAGGATGCCGCCGTCAAGCGCGATCCAATCGAGCTGCAAAAGCGTCTTGTTTGCAAGCAGATTC
>CAYZHW010000116.1:0-4961 GCA_964478105.1 uncultured Lachnospiraceae bacterium
AGATAGCTACAAGAGAAGCCTACGGCAACGCGCTTGCTGAATTTGGCGAAAAGTATGATATAGTAGTTCTTGACGCGGACCTCGCGGCGGCTACAAAGACAGGCGTTTTCAAAAAGAAGTTCCCCGAGAGATTCTTCGACTGCGGAATTGCAGAGGGCAATATGATCAGTGTTGCGGCAGGACTTGCTGCAGCGGGCAAGATCCCCTTTGCTTCCTCTTTTGCAATGTTCACGGCAGGACGCGCTTACGAGCAGATCCGTAACTCTATCGGATACCCTCACCTCAATGTTAAGATCGGTGCAACTCACGCAGGTATCTCTGTCGGTGAGGACGGCGCAACACACCAGTGCAACGAGGATATCGCTACAATGCGCTCCATCCCCGGTATGACCATCATCAACCCCGCAGACGCAACAGAGGCAAGAGCTGCTGTTGAGGCTGCTATCAAGTTTAACGGTCCCGTTTACCTCAGATTCGGCAGACTTGCTACTCCCGTTCTCTTCGATAAGGAGACTTACAAGTTCGAGCTCGGCAAGGGCGTTAAGATGGCTGACGGTAAGGACGTTACAATTATCGCAACAGGTCTTACGGTCGCTATGGCTCTTGACGCAAAAGAGCTTCTTGCCTCTGAGGGCATCTCGGCTCGCGTTATCAACATCCACACTATCAAGCCTCTTGACAGAGAGATCGTTATAAACGCGGCTAAGGAAACAGGCGCGATCGTTGTAGCTGAAGAGCACAGCATCATCGGCGGACTCGGCTCTGCTGTATGCGAGTGCCTCGCAGAGACAGTTCCCACACCCGTTCTCAGACTCGGTACAAACGATGTATTCGGTAAGTCGGGCAAGGCAACAGTTCTTCTCGAGGAGTTCGGCTTCACACCTGCTAACATCGCAGCTAAGGCAAAAGCCGCAATCGCAATGAAGAAATAATTTTAAAAGGGGGCACCTTTTTACAAAAAGGTGCCCCCTTTGACCCCCACCAAAAATTCTCAAAATAATTTTTATACAAACGAAAACGGCTCGTACAGATGTGATGTCTGTACGAACCGTTGTTTTTATTTGCCTTCCCCAAGTAGGGGAAGGCTGACTGTCGGTTCGTACGGATCTATTGCTCCTGCAAATTTGTGGCGGGCAATGCCCGCCGCTACAATGATGGTTTTACATCTTACCGTAGCGGCGACCATCGGTCGCCATACAAACAGCTCGATCTGCCTGTGCGCACACAAAAACCTCGCAGGATCATTTTCCTGCGAGGTTTTTTATACATTTTATATACATTGTTGTGTCGTCGCGCTCTATTGCCGTCGCGACGTATTCAGCCGACACCGAGTTCTCGGTCTCTATTATAAATGTCATCTTATACGCGTGCTCTGTCGCGCCGAACGATGTCACTCTCACCTTTGCAGACAAGGTATACGGACTGCCCACACAGGAAAAAGAATCTATCTTTTCGTGATATTTGAACGCCATTGCACTGTTCGCCGTAACGACGCGCTCTCCGCCGAATGCACGGTAGATCTCCGCCTTGAAATCGGCGGCGGGAATGAGAGTTCTGAAATTGTAATTGCTGTAGCTGTCGGACGCGCGGGAAAGCAGATCGAGATTGCACATATATTTCGAATAATTCAATCCCATAAGATATGACAGGACAGAATCGGTATAGAGCTTTGCCGCCTCGTCTGCGCCCTCGAATTCGGCGATAGCAGGATCGGGCGAGTAGAGCAGCATTCCGATTATGTCGCACACCTTTTTCGCCGCCTCGCTGTCGGTCGGAAGAGAGGTGATCACCTCTTCTCCCTCGTAATCGGTCAGGTCAAATCCGAGCAAAAGAAGCACGGGGCGGCGCAGTGCGCATATCCCCGAGATGAGCAGAGTGAGTGCCAATATTACGCCAAGTGCAAAAATTCCTATGCGAATCTTAACGTTTTTCGACATATTCAAACACTATCCGCCCCCTTTAGACAACAATCTAATTATATTGTATCAAGAAGGACGAATTATGTCAATAGGTTTTACACAAGATATGGGGGTGTATGTCGTACTTTTTTGTCAATATGATGTATTTTGTCGTAGTGGAATACTTTTTTAACAAAAAACGCGCGAAGGGCATATTTTGTTATAGGAAAAGTTTTTTCCGAAGACTGCAACAAAAGGAACGATACTTATGAATGACTACAAAAAGATCGCGATCGCGGGCGGGGATGCAAGAAGCCTTGAGGTATGCCGTATGCTCGCCGACGCGGGGCACGAGGTCGCGGTATGGGGATTTGGCTCGCTTCCGCTTCCCTCTTTTGCCGTGCGCGTACGCGACATTCGCGACACTATAAAAAACAGCTGTGCAATAATCCTTCCCCTGCCCGTTTCGGGGGATTCATTGACTCTCAACGCACCCCTCTCGGGCGCGGAGCCGCAAAAGCTATCCGACATTTTCGATCTCGCGGACCCCGACGCGCTCATTCTCGGCGGAAAATTCTCCCCCAAGCTCAAAGATGAGCTTGACGGGCGGGGCCTTCGCTATATCGATTATTTTGAGCTTGAGGAATTCCAGATAAAGAACGCGGTACCTTCTGCAGAGGGCGCGCTCTCTATAGCGCTAACCGAGCTTCCCATCACGATCCACGGCGCAAAATGTGCCGTAGTCGGTCACGGCAGGATCGGCAAGGTGCTCTCCCGCGCGCTCGCCTCGCTTGGTGCTGACGTGAGCGTCGCGGCAAGAAAGCCGGCAGACCTTGCCTGGATAAAAGCTCTCGGCTATACCCCGATCCACATCTCTTCTCTCGCTCAGCTTGCCCACGGATACGACGTGATCTTCAACACCGCGCCCGCAAGACTTTTCGACCGCGCACTGCTCTCAAAAATGTCAAAAGATACGCTTATTGTCGACCTCGCCTCACAGGGCGGAGGCGTTGATCACGCCGCGGCGCGCGAGCTTGGTCTGTCCTGCATCCACGCACTTGCTCTTCCGGGCAAAACAGCCCCGCGCACAGCGGGAAAGATCGTCGGTGAGTGCTTGCTTGACATTCTCGCAAAAAGGGGGATCGTACCGTGAAGATAGGCTATGCTTTTTGCGGCTCGTTCTGCACCCACGCACGCTCGATAGAGATGATGCGTACGCTTTCGCTTGAGCACGAGATAGTACCGATCGCAAGCGAGTGCGCCGTCTCGTGCGATACGCGCTTCGGCACGGCAAAGGAATTTCGTGAGAAGGTCGAGAAGATATGCTCCCGCAAGCTTATCTGCACGCTCGTCGATGCCGAGCCGCTCGGACCGAAAGAAAAACTCGACGCGCTGTTGATCTCGCCCTGCACGGGCAACACGCTTGCAAAGATCGCGGGCGGCATCACCGACACCGCCGTCTGTATGGCGGCAAAAGCGCACCTGCGCTGTGACAGACCGCTTATCATCGCGCTTGCCACAAACGACGCCCTCTCCGCGAATCTGAAAAACCTCGCCACACTGCTTGAGCGCAAAAACGTCTATTTCGTGCCGCTCACCCAGGATGATCCGATCTCAAAGCCGCACTCGCTTGTCTGCGATCTCGATCTGCTGCCCGAAACTCTCGAGCACGCAATGAGGGGCAAACAGTACCAGAGAGTTATAAAATAAAAAAGCACCCTCGGGTGCTTTTTTATTCTGCCGGTTTTGCATCGAGCTCTGCGCGCGTTACTTCATAGGCAAGCGTTGCCTGAACGACCCAGCGGGTCTTATAGTCATATACTCCCGTTTGGGTGCAGGTCGACAGGGTGATGACGCTGTCCTCTGTCTCGGGCGTCACACTGCACGCTATCTCGGAGTTTGCTTTGCAGCGGGCGAGATAGGCACTTTTTGAGGCGTCGTCGTTAAGTCCTATAACATAGGTCTTATCGGTCGCAAGATCTGATTCGTACGCCGAGAAGATGTCGTATCTGCGGGCAAAATCCTCGGTGACGATATATATCGACGGGTGTGCTTCATAATAGCTCTGCTCTCTGTAAAAAAGCAGATCGGAGAACATCCGGCCGCCGCCCATATTGTGACCGTATATTATCGTGTGAAAATCGAAAAGATCGCGGCTCACACGACAGTCAAGATATATCGAGCCGGACCAGCTCCACCTGCCCTCCCAGGTATGATAAAGATAATGCTCGTTGTCGCTTCCCTGCACGAGCGGAAAGGATATATTTGAGTCGGGAATGACTATCCAGCCGAGCACGTCGGGATTCTTGGCGCACAGCGACGCGATATCGGTATCACGAAGGAGCGCGGCGGCATTCTCGTCGGGCTCGGGCTCGGGTTCGGGAGCAGCCGTTGTCTCTGTAGGAGTCGATGATGTTTCGGGGGAGAGATCAGTCTCGGGCGCGGCGGTGGTCACGGGCATAGTTATCTCGGGAATATTTGCTATATGCTTTGAATTCTCATATTCCTTTTCGGCTCTGTATTTATCGTAAATCCCGTAGCCTACGCGCACGGCGCAAAGCAAAAAGATTATCGCAAAAACTACCGCAAGAACCCGCCGAAAGATCTTCATATCTCTCCTCCTTTCATTTTTCTGTTTTCATTATAGAATAAAAACAGCCGCCCGTCAAGAGCGGCTGTCTTTTATCAAACTCAGTTTTCTTCTTTCTTGCTCTTCTTGTTTACTGCTATGAGAGCCACGCCGGATATTACAAGACCTACTGTCCAGAGTACCGACATATCGCCTGTCTGAGGAATGTCGCTGAGCGGAACTTCATCATCAAGGATCTCAACTTCCTCTGTGGGCTCTGCGGGAACAGTTTCTGCGGGAGTCGGCGTTGTCTCGGGAGCTGTTGTCTCTTCGGGGATCGTGGGAAGAGTATCGCCGGGGATCACTACTACAACGATGGGCTCTCTTGTTGTCTCGGGTGTGGGAATCGGCTTTGTCTCGGGTGTGGGAGCTGTCTCGGGAGCTGTTGTTGTCTCAGGAGCAGGTACTGTCTCGGGAGCCGATGTTGTCTCGGG
>CAYZHW010000117.1:0-4414 GCA_964478105.1 uncultured Lachnospiraceae bacterium
GACCGAAAACAACGCCTTTTCCGCATACACTGCACTTTGCCATTTCTTAACACCTCCATCACGAAATATAAGCAACAAGATGTATTATAACATACCTTTTCCAAAAAATCAATAGAATTTTCAAAAAAGTTTTTGTTTTTTTGCTTCGTTTATCATACCGATCGCATAAGCAACGTACACAGAGAAGCCGTGGTCGTAGCTTCCGACCTTTTGATCGTACCTGTATTCCCAAAGGGTGCCGGTCTCATCTGCCATTTCGGGGAATACACCTTTTATCATTCGCTCAAGGCGGTCCCACGCGCCCCATCTTATGAATACCCACATTTTTAAGTAGAAGCCGATCCACACGTTGACACGTACAAAATGCTCTTTGTCGGGGCGAAAACGCTCGAAGTCTTCTGCAATGTAAGTCTTGAGGTTGTCGTATATGGGGTCATTCAGGTTAAGATCGCCGAAAAGTATGGCATAATACTGTCCCGCCTCGGAGAAGTTGAGAGTGTTGTGAAGGACTCCGTTCTCATCTTTTACCGCATTATCGATGAACACGTCGCCGTTCCACGAGCGTTTCTTTGTCATTTCACGGACTCTGTTCGACCGTTCAAGAAGCGCATTATCACCGTAGAGCTTTGCGGTCTCGCGAAGCGTCTCGGCGTAGAGGAAATTTGTCGGATAGTTCACATCCTGCACCCAGGTGTTGGCGCGCGACCACTCGACGAAATTCCAACTCGGAAGATTCTGCAGTAGTCCGTCCTCGTTCTCGTAAGGGAAGAGAAATTCAAGAAAGTCGTATATGCTTTTTCTGAAAAGCTCTTTATTCATATCGGGTCTGCGCTCGTTTAGGTATTGGCAGACTTGGAGCACATACCACATATCCCATTGAGGGATGAAGTTGCCCTCAATATCGCTCGGGTAGCATTCGGGCAGGATACCATAGGGCAACTCGCCGCCCGTATATTCATATAGACGGTAGTTTTCAAGGAAGGCATCCTCGACCGCGCTCTTTCCCGTTACATAATACTCACCCTGTGCGGTAAAATACGTATCGCCGAGCCAGCCTGCGCGCTCACGCGAAGGGCAGTCCATATAGATGTCGAGCGAATTGTGAGTAAACGAGCGCACCGCCGCGTCATATATCTTTTTAAGTTCCGGGTCGCTTATGTCACGATCGATAACGCGAGCCGAGTCGTGTTCATAGGTCGTAAGGCCGAAGGCTGTGAGATCGATCTCACCGCTCTTGACCATAACGACGGCATTTTTTGCCGTGTAAGGTTCAAAGCTCATAACCGATTCTTGTGAGCCTTTTGCAAATATGTATTCGATGACGTTCTGACACTTCATTCCCGTAAACGAGAATTCTTCATTTGAACAAAGCTCGGTGAAAGCTATGACTATGTCGCTGTCTTTGATAACATTTGCCGAGAGCGAAAGAAATCCGGCGTAGATCATTCCGAGATCAAAAAGGGCATATTCGCCTGCGTTAAGCTTTATCGGAAAGGTTGACCTTGCACCCGTCATAGTCATTTGCTGTCTTTGCTGCCATTCATAAGGTCTGCCGAAGAGCTCCTCTGTCTCAAAACGTCCCCAATGCTCGTGAACGCCCTTCCAAGAGTAGAAATTGGAGTGGTATTCTTTGTTTTCATCAAATTCAAACGTACCGCGCGAGACGCATCCGTCGGTCTTTATATTGCGGTATACGGGTGCGGGGGTAGCGGGAAGATACTTAAGTCCAAGCTCAAGCGGGATAAGCTCTATGCGTTTGGCCGGTGAGAAAACGCCGCCTGTGGTGTGATCCCAGATCTCGCCGAAATGGCGCTGTACAGAGTAACGCTCTACCTTTTGTACGCGTCTGTCATAGCGGTAGCCTTCAAAATCTTTGCCGGTCGCAAGTATAACTTTATCGCCCCGACGAAGCTCTGCCTGAACAAACGACGGCTGTCTGACTGTTGCAAGCGAACCGCAATAATAGCCTGTTAGTTCAATTACGATATCGTTGATGCCGTTTTCATTATTGTATTTGTCAAGCTCTATCACATCAACTCTCGCATATCCTTTTGCAGTACGCGCGGGGCCGAATGAAACGAGCCTGCCGTTTACGGAGAGGCGGTAAAACGATACCGCTGTTATATACATAACAGTTCCTGCAAGTGTTTCTGTGTGTTCGCGCAGGATCAGTGAATAGTTCATTTCTTTTTCTTTGCCCGCTTCAAAAACAGGAAGTGCTTTTTTGAAATACATAATATCACCTCAAATCACAGTATAACACATAATTGCGGAAAACAAAAGGTCCTTATCTGTTCAAAAAAGTGTCTTATTCTGTAAGCTCTCCGGTGCATACGTCGCCGCAGATACCGGTTAGCTTTACCTCAAGTATTTTTGCGTGGAGCGATTGTGATGCGGGTACCTTTACCTCAATGAAATTATCGGTGTGACCGTATGCGAAGCTACCGTCAAAGGTCTCAAAAAGCACCTTTTGTATCGGATACTCGGCTATCTCTTTTTGCAGGGCCGCGGTGTGCATCTCATTCTGGAGTGCTATAAGCTCTGCCGAACGGCAGCGTTTAGTCTCTTTGTCTATCTGCGCGCTCATTTTTGCCGCAGGCGTGCCCGCTCTTTTTGAATATGCAAAGACGTGTATCGAGAGAAATCCTATCTCTTTCGCAAGAGCAAGCGTCTCCCTGAAATTTTCTTCGGTCTCGCCGGGGAAGCCTACGATGATATCTGTCGAAAACTGAACGCGCGGCATTGCGGCGCGCACATTTGCGATATTGCGCCTGATGATATCGGCGTTGTACTTGCGTTTCATCGCGCGAAGGACATCGTCACTTCCGCTTTGGAGCGAAAGATGAAAATGCGGCGCGACCTTGTTAAGTTTTGCTATTTTGTTTATAAAATCTTTGCGCATAAGCGAGGGATCAAGCGAGCCGAAGCGTATGCGCTCGATGCCGTCGATCTCATTTACCATAGCTGTAAGCTCTTCAAGCGCACAACCGCCGCTTTTTTCGCTGTAAGCCGAAGTCTCGATGCCGGTGAGCACGATCTCGGGGCACCCCGAATCTGCAAGCGCCCTTGCCTCGGAGATGACATCCTCGGGAGCTTTGGAACGGATCTTTCCGCGAGCTTGGGGAATAATACAATAGGTGCAATTCGATTCGCAACCGTCTTCTATCTTTATATAAGCACGTGTGCGGCGGAAGCTGTCTATATTCATTTTTTCAAATGAAGCGCCGTCGATATTTTCCACTGATATCTCTGGGATGACATTTTTTTTGCCGGAGGCAAACAGCGCGCCCAGCTTGTCTGCGACCGATAGCTTGTGCGCGTTGCCGCAGATGTAGTCGACGCCGTCTATCCTTGCTATCTCATCGGGACTGATCTGCGAAAAGCACCCCGTTACAAGAATATATGCGTCGGGATTTTTTGAGATGGCGCGGCGTATGAACTGACGCGCCTTGCGGTCGCTCTCACCCGTTACAGTGCAGGTGTTGATGATATAAGCCGAGCAGACTTCATTTTCGTCTGTGACCTCAAATCCACGCTCGGTCAGTACCTTTTTTATGGCTTCACTCTCGTATTGGTTTACCTTGCAACCGAGAGTGTAGATCCCTACGTTTTTTTCATTTATCAAGATATCACATCCTTATCTTCTATATTTTATCATTATTTTTCATTCGTGTAAATACAAAATTCGCCCTTGATACTTGAAAAACGGCCGATTACATTGTATAATTGAGTTGTAAAATAAAAAAACAAAGGAGTTTTAGTTATGAGCACCTTGCATATCATCGATCATCCTCTTATAGTACACAAGCTCTCCATTATGAGAGACAAGGACACAGGAACAAAGGATTTCAGACAGCTTCTCAATGAGATTGCTCTTCTTATGGGTTATGAGCTTACCCGCGATCTTCCTCTTGAAGATTATGAGATCGAAACTCCCATACAGAAAATGACGGCGAAGAGGGTTTCGGGCAAAAAGCTTGCCATTATCCCGATACTTCGCGCGGGTCTCGGTATGGTAGACGGACTTCTTGAGCTTGTCCCCACGGCAAAGGTAGGTCATATCGGACTTTACCGCGATCACGTAACACACGAGCCTGTTGAATATTACTGCAAGCTCCCCGCAGATATAGAAGAGAGAATAGTTATCCTTGTTGACCCGATGCTTGCAACGGGCGGAAGCGCATCCGATGCGCTCCGTATGCTCAAGGAAAAGGGCTGCCACAATATCAAGTTTATGTGCCTCGTATCCGCTCCCGAGGGCGTGAAGAAGGTGCAGGATGATCATCCCGATGTTGATATCTTTACGGCTTATCTTGATGAGCGCCTTAACGAGAACGCATACATTGTTCCCGGACTTGGTGACGCAGGCGACAGAATTTTCGGAACAAAATAAGCACACATTGATGGGGTTTGC
>CAYZHW010000117.1:4424-4880 GCA_964478105.1 uncultured Lachnospiraceae bacterium
GGAACAAAGTAAGTGCGCGAAATAGTTATAAAAAAGAATGACGCAGGACAGCGTCTTGATAAGTTTATCACTAAATCGCTCCCGTCGATGCCGACCTCGCTTATGTACAAGGCGATACGCACCAAAAAGATAAAGGTAAACCGCAAGAGAGCCGAGCAAAAGCAGATACTTATCGAGGGGGACACACTTCAGCTTTTTATCGCCGAAGAATTCTTCGCCTCGGGTGAGCGCGACGACTCTGCGCTCTCGCGTATAAAACCTAAGTTTTCGATCGTTTACGAGGATGAGAATATCATTCTTGCCAACAAACGCCCCGGCGTACTCGTACACGATGACGAGGCAGGCAATGAAAACACGCTCATCACGCACATTCAGGCCTATCTTTATCAGAAGGGCGAGTATGATCCTGCCGCCGAGCAGTCGTTTGCTCCCGCGCTTTGTAACCGTATAGACCGC
>CAYZHW010000118.1:0-4847 GCA_964478105.1 uncultured Lachnospiraceae bacterium
ATCGCGTGGTTTTCTTTTTACAATAAAAAAGACCTTGCGATGCAAGGTCTTTTTTTATGTCTTATTTTATTCTCATCTGATTGTTGTGCTTGTCTATGAGGTTGTGGATACGCTTGGACGGCTCGAGAAGATTGCTGATAGTTTCATCGTGGTTGAGGGTATCAATAATATAAGCAACATACTTACTCATATCGACCTCAACATACCAGTCTCTTGCAAGAAGCTCGGGTGAACGGTATACAAGGTTGGTCGTGAATATCTTATCGAAAAGTCCTTCCGCGTGTGCCTTGTCGAACTTTTCAAGTCCGTCCGTGAAGAGTCCGAAGGTCTCAAAGATAAATATTCTCTTAGCGCCCTTATCTTTGAGCTGAACGGCAACGTCTATAATAGAGTCGCCCGAGGAGATCATATCGTCAACGATAATAACGTCCTTACCCTTGATATCGTTTCCGAGGTATTCGTGAGCGATGATCGGGTTTCTTCCGTTTACTATTTTCGAATAGTCTCTGCACTTGTAGAACATACCGATATCGAGCTTAAGTACCGAAGAATAGTACATACACCTGGACATAGCGCCCTCATCGGGAGAGATCATCATAAGATCGTCGTGCTCAAAGGAAATATCCGGAACATTTCTTACAAGCGCCTTTATCATCTGATAGGTAGGCTTTACATTGTCAAATCCGTGAAGCGGGATAGCATTCTGTACGCGAGGATCGTGTGCGTCAAAAGTGATAATATTTTCAACGCCCATACTGACAAGCTCCTGAAGTGCGGATGCGCAGTCAAGCGACTCGCGGCGGCTTCTCTTATGTTGGCGTCCCTCGTAAAGCATAGGCATAATTACAGAAATACGTCTTGCCTTGCCCGCGATAGCGCCGAGTATACGCTTAAGATCCTGGAAATGATCGTCGGGACTCATCGGCACAGTCATACCGTACATTTGATATGTAACGCCGTAGTTAAAGCAATCGCTGATAATATATACATCGTGTCCGCGAAGCGACTGATGAAGCATTCCTTTAGCCTCGCCCGATGAAAATCTGGGGCATTCGGCTTCTACAACGTAGGACTGCTCAAGTCCGTGTCTGCGCCATTCGGTCAGATAGCTATCGACCTTGGCAACAAACTCTTCGCACCCTTTCATTCCGATAACACTGAGATCTCCGTACAAACCTTCCTTCATATGAACCTCCAAGCGACAATTTTTGATATTTTATTACAGAGTTAATTATGTATAACTATTATAACACAAATCGTTCACAAAATAAACACCTTTTTTACTTTTTTGTAAAAAAAATTCCGTCTCTTTGTCAAAAAGAGACGGATCTTGCTATTATTTGAGTTCTACGACGGTAACGCCCGAGTCGCCCTCGCCGTACTGGCCTATTCTGAAGCTCGCTATTCGGGAGTCTCCCTTCATAAAGTTCCAAAGTGCTTTTTTGAGTGCGCCCGTCCCCTTTCCGTGAACGATACGCACTGATTTGATGCCCGCGATACACGCCTCATCGAGATATTTGTCACACATCATCCAGCCGTCCTCTCCGTTCATACCGCGTATATCAAGCTCGGGTTTGAAGTCGGCACGCACGGTATTGTGGTAACGGTTGATGCGCTGCGTCTTCTTCTCGCGGTCGGTAAAATTCACACCGCCGTCGTCAAGAAGCTTCAGATTAGAGAGAGGCGTTCTTGTTTTGATGATACCCGCCGTAACAAGGACATTTCCGTCCTTGTCGGGAAGCGCGCTCACTACGCCTTTTTTGTTGAGATTTATCAGAAGTACCTCGTCGCCGACGCGAAGCGCGCGCGGGAGCACGTAATTCTCGTCCTTGCGCTCTTCAACGGGATTGTACTTATCCTCATTTTTCTTAAGATGCTCGCGTATTCCTCTTCTTGCGGCATCAAGCTCCTCACCGAGTCTCTCGGAATCACGCGCACGGCGCACCTTGTCAAGCTCTGCAAGCACATATTCGCTCGATATCTTCGCGCTCTCGACCATAGCAACAGCCTTTTCCTTAGCTTTGGTCGTCTCACGCTCGGTATCCTCGATCTGCTTTCTTATCTTCGCCTCGGCCTCGGTCTTGAACGTCTCGTATTCGGTGCGAAGTCTTCTTGCCTCGTCGCGTTCGCGCTCCATTTCGATACGGCGTATCTCGAGCTCCTCTATCACGCGCTCGAATCTTTTATCATCACTGTTTATGTGCGACTTAGCGCGCTCGATTATCTCAGAGGATATGCCAAGCTTTGCTGATATAGCAAAAGCATTGGATTTTCCGGGAGTTCCTATAACGAGCTTATAAGTCGGACGAAGCGTCTCAACATTAAACTCACAGGACGCGTTGGTTACGCCGGGCGTCTCAAGCGCGTATGCTTTAAGCTCAGCATAGTGCGTGGTAGCGGCAACAAGAGCCCCGCGCTCACGCAGAGTCTCGATTATAGCACGCGCAAGCGCCGCGCCCTCAACGGGGTCCGTACCCGCTCCAAGCTCGTCAAAAAGTACAAGCGAGCGAGGTCCCGCAGCCTTTATCTGTGACACTATATTTACCATATGTGACGAGAAGGTCGACAGCGAATGCTCGATGCTCTGCTCATCACCGATATCCACCGCGATGTTGTCAAACACACAAAGCTGTGACGGCTCATCTGCGGGTATGTGAAGTCCCGACTGCGCCATAAGTGCAAAGAGTCCGAGCGTTTTCAGTGTTACTGTTTTACCGCCTGTATTCGGGCCTGTGATGATAAGTGTATCAAATTCCGCGCCCAGCGACACATCTATGGGCACTACCTTGTCGCGCTCTATCATAGGATGTCTTGCTCTATGGAGATAAACCCCTCTTTTTTCACTTATCTTCGGAGAGATGCCATTCATTCTGAAAGAAAGTTCGGCGCAAGCAAATACAAACGCAAGCTCGGTTATATTTTGGTAGTTGAGCGTCAGGTTTGTCTCTATCTTCGCTACCTCGCCCGAAAGCTCAGCAAGGATCTTTGCTATCTCGTGCTGCTCCCTGCTCTCAAGGATACGCAGTTCGTTGTTTGCCTCAACGACCGACATCGGCTCAACAAAGAGCGTTGCGCCCGACGCGGAGGTGTCGTGAACAAGGCCTTTGACTTCGTTCTTGTATTCAACCTTTACGGGAATTACATATCTTCCGTCACGCATTGTGACGATGTTCTCCTGAAGCGCCTTGGAATATGACGAATTCGCACTCGTGTAGCGTTGTAAGACGTCTTTTATCTTATTGTTCGTATTGCGCTTTTTGCGTCTTATATCGGACAACTCGGGGCTCGCATCGTCCGCGATCGTATCCTCGGATATGATCGCACGGGTTATGCGTTCCTTCAATCTCTTATCAGGCAAAAGGCGCTCAAATATCTCGTCGAGCACTGTGTCAAAAAGTCTGTTCGTACGGAAGTATTCAAGAAGCATATCCGTGCCTCTGAGAATATCCGCAACATCAAGCAGATCACGCGCCGAGAGAGTCGCCCCTTTTTCCGCACGTTCGCATATCTGACCGATATCCACGATATGACCGAAAGAGGGCATTCCTTTTACGCCCGCAAGCCTTCTCGCATCGCTTGTCATCGTCTGCCGTTTTACTATCTCGTCTATGTCCGACGAGGGTATGAGGGCGCGGGCAAGCTCCTTCGCGCCCGACGTGAGCGCACAGGATGCGAGCATCTCTGTTATTTTATTGTATTCAAGTGTATTAAGCGTTTTTTTAGTAAACATTATCTTCTCCGTCAAGATATTGACTTGTAAAAATCAAGCGAATCGAATCCGCGTTCGAGATGATTAAGTATGTAAGTCTCGGCGGCGCGGGAGAAATAATCAAGCGAATCGCCGGGAAGCGAAAATGAGAGCATTCTCTCGGGCTTTGCGGTAAGCGCAAAGCGCAGCGCGCCGAGCGCCCCCGTATCTATCGGGCACATTATCTGCGCCGTAACGTAGTCTTCCTCGGACGTCGGTATGTTTTTCAGTTTGTTAAGTTTTTTCGCGCACTCTTCGCATAGAATACAGCCGTTCATAACGTCGAGATAGTAAAACTCGCATTCTGCCTTTCGGCAGGATGTGCAGGCAGAGAGATCGGGCATAAATCCCGAGTATCCCGCCGAGCGTATCTCGTATACCGCCTTTATCTGCGAGAGCGGCTTGTCCTTTTTCGCTATCGCATAGAGCGTGTTGAGCGTAAGACGCAGTATGTCGACCGCCGCATATTCAGGACCCGACATCTCGCTTGCGAGATCGCATATATAGGTAGCAAGCGCGAGTGTGGTTATATCCTCGCGGAGCCCGAAAAATGCCTCGCGCAGATATGCCTCGCGCAACCAATAATATTCGCCTTTTTGATATATCTCGTAATTACCGTACGAAAAGAGCTGTGTCGCCGCCATCATCTTGCTTTTGATCGAGCGCACACCCTTTCCCGAGACGCGGATACGTCCGTATTCGGGAGTAAGCAGTGTTAACAGCTTGTCATTCTCGCCCACAGCCGTCTCGGCAATTACAAGTCCGTCGCTTGTAAAGATCACTTATTTTTCCCCTCTTAGTCGAGCGTAAAACCAAAGTTATTTATCATCGAGGTGCTCTCGCGCCAATTCTCTTTCACCTTTACCCAAAGGTTAAGATAAACCTTGACGCCAAAGAACTTTTCAAGCTCCTCGCGCGCGTAAGTACCTATGAGCTTGAGCGCGGCACCGCCCTTGCCGACGATTATTCCCTTATGAGATGCTTTCTCGCAAAAGATCTCGGCGCGGATGCTGATAAGCGTTCCCTCATCCTTGAAATCCTCAATGACCACCGCAGTCCCGTGCGGTATCTCCTTGTCAAGCGTGCGAAGTATCTTCTC
>CAYZHW010000119.1:0-4803 GCA_964478105.1 uncultured Lachnospiraceae bacterium
TTACGAAGCTTAAGGTCGAGGGCGCCGAGCGGTTCATCGAGAAGAAGCACCTTAGGGTTGTTAATCAGCGCGCGTGCAATAGCGACACGCTGCTGCTGACCGCCCGAGAGGTTGTTTACACTTCTCTTCTCAAAGCCTCGCAGATTGACAAGCTCGAGCATTTCCTTAACCCTTTTGGATATCTCCTCTTCGGGCATTTTGGCAAGTCTCGGGCCGAAAGCTATATTCTCATAAACATTTAAATGGGGAAAAAGAGCGTACTTCTGAAATACAGTGTTGACCTGTCTTTGATATGCAGGAAGTGCGTTGATATTTTTCCCGTTGAAAAATACGTCTCCCTCATCCTGCGTTTCAAAACCGCCTATGATCCTGAGCGTGGTCGTCTTTCCGCAACCTGACGGTCCGAGCAAAGTAACGAACTCTTTATCGTTAATATCGAGGTCGATACCTTTAAGCACCTGTTCTCCGTCAAATTCCTTATAAATGTTTTTTAATTCAATGATCTTTTTTTGCTCCATTTTTTGCAGTATATTCTCCTTTAAAATACAAATTAAAAAATAAGAAAAATATTTGAAAAAATTACAAAAGTATTCTAACAGAAAACATACTAAATTGCAATACTTTTTTACATATTCTTTATAAAAAGCACGATTTATTCGATTTTAATCTTAATCTCGCCGTTTTTTTCCGCTTTTTTCTTGTAAAAAGCTCGTTTTTCCTCGTTTATGCTCGTTTATGCTCTAATATCCTCGTTTTATTATCAAATTCAAGAACAAATGCATACAAAGCACGGCAAGCGAAATGTTTTCTTCAAAGTAAAACCACATAAAGACCGATATCAACCAGAGCAGTACAATAACCGCAAAAGAGACAAAACGCATTATACGCTCGGCTGCATCAGAACCGAAAAATTGGCTTGCAAGCGAAGAAAGCATACGCCCCCCGTCAAGAGTAGATATCGGTAGCAAATTGACGATGGCAAGAGCAAAATTTGTCAATGTGAAAAACAACAGGCGGTCCCCCGCCTGTTCTCTGTAAATAATTATTCCCACAACACCCAGCAGTATATTCAAAGCAGGTCCCGCAAATGCAACGGCAAATTCTGAGATATACGAACCGAGCGGATCGCCAAGCTCGATCCTTGCACCAAACATATTAAAGTGCAGGCTTTTTATCGGTATTTTTAGGGAGCGTGCCGCCAATATGTGTGCGCACTCGTGCAAGAGAACGCATACGATCATTGTTAAAACAGAGGCTCGGTCCTCGAAAATAAGCAAAAAGAGCAAAAGGGATGCGGCCTGTGCCCCGATCTTTATCTCAGGCATATTTTTTTGCCTCGTTTTCTTCAATATACTCGAGCGGATCGACGGGAATGCCGTCTATTCGTATTTCAAAATGTAAGTGAGTACCCGTAGAACGGCCGGTATTCCCCGCTATCGCTATTGTCTCTCCCGCCTTTACCGTGTCCCCTTCTTTAACCAAAAGCTCAGAGCAATGAGCATACAGTGTCTCAAAGCCGTCGTGTTCTATTATGAGATGGTTGCCGTATCCGACATCGGATACCACTGCCTTTTTGATCATCCCGTCTGCATATGCGCATATCTCCACATCGGTTGCAGCGGAAATATCTATCCCCGTGTGATATTCTTCCCTGTCGCCCAAGATCGGGTCTGTACGGTTAGCAAATGCCGAGGTAATGTATCCGTCCAGGGGAAAAACGTATTTTGGTCTGTGTGCATCTATATAATCAAGCGCTGCTGCCATAATATCCTCTTCACTCATAAAATCATCATACATATCTTTTTCAGAAACTATGGGCTCTTGCAAAGAGTCTGCTTCCGCTTCGGTATCTTCGATATTTTCCTTCAAAACAGCCATAGCTGCTACAAATCCTTTTTCTTGGCTGTAATTCTTTGATAACAAATCCCCGAACGGATAAGCCAATAAAAATGTAATGCCTACCGCCAAGCATAAAAAGACAAATATATGTGCAACCGCTTTTTTGTTTTGCTTCTCGATATTCTTTTTTTCAATACTTTTCACAGGAGCATTTGAATAGGTCTTATTTCTATACGTATTCATTTTCCGTCCTCACTTCTTTTTTTATAATATATATGACCGAGCTTTATTTTAAATGATAAGCACACTACATTAGCAAAATAACTCTTGAAACATAAAATATTAAAAATAGTATTTTGCGGAGGTCATTTATGGAAACACAAACATGCATTTTAAATCTGTCCTACCCCGATATAAGCGATATTTCTCCTGATCCGAGATTGGCTTCGCTTCTGTACGAGGCTTATGCCGGCAGACAAGGCGAGATCACCGCCATATCGAATTATATATACCAGAGCATTGTCTTTAAAGACCCGGCACCGATATTGTCCGAACTTCTTGAATGCATATCCATCACCGAGATGAAGCATTTTAAGATATTGGGAAAAATGATATTATTGTTAGGAAGAGATCCGGTAATAAAGGCGCAAATAAGAGGAACCCCGATAGACCACCGTGCAACACTTATAAGCAATATGGAAAATGCTCTTACACAAAACATCGAAAGTGAAAAAAGAGCTGTCGAGTACTATAAAAAGGTCGCGCTGCACACACACGATAAGGCAGTGACAGCAATGTTGAAGAGAATCATTATGGATGAAGAGCATCATATAAAGCTTTTTTACGATATGCTTGAAAAGATAAGATAAAAAAAGGCTTTGAAGCTGTTTGCTTCAAAGCCTTTTGAATATTGTTTGATATTATCCGACAAACTTTGTTACGAATGTGTAGAGAACTTCTGCAATCAAAGATCTCTTGGAATCAGCCTTAGGAGTAAGAAGACCGCCGTCAGCTTCGTAAATACCGTTTTCAACGGCCCACTTCATTTCAGCAAGTGCCCAATCGGCAACCTCTGCGCTGTCTCTGTAAGCCTTAAGTGTCTCGCTGGACTTAGTATCAATACCGATAGTCTTAGCATATCTTGCCATAATAACAGCCATCTGCTCAACTGTGATATGATCATTTACGCCGAATGTTCCGTCACCGTAGCCGAGGATGATGCCCTTTTCAGCAGCCCACTCTACGTAAGGAGCGTAATACTCGCCCTTCACAACGTCTGTGAATGTTGTCTTTGTATAAGCGGAAGTAGAAACGTTTGCAAGTCTTCCGAGTACTGTTACGAACATTGCACGTGTCATTGTTTCGTTGGGGGAGAAGAGTGTATCGGATGTTCCCTTGAAGAGACCTCTTACATATACGAACTCAACTGCGCTGAAGTAAGGATCGGACAGAGCAATGTCTGTAAAGGGATTAGCACGATTGCCTACTACCTGTACATTAACATCACCGATTCTTCTTGTTGCACCGCAAATGTTACAGTCGCGGTCGCGGTCGTTATCATATGAGTGATCTCCTGTCTCAAACTTCTCGCCGCAAGCTTTGCAGAGGTAGAAGTGAGTCGAAGCATCGTAGTTCAATGCGCCGTCGAGGTCAACGTGAGAACCTGTTGCTGTGATGGATGTACCTGTTGCAACCTGTGTTCCGCAACCGAGGCAGTATGTATCGCCTGTGTAACCGTTGTACACGCAAGGCTCCTTGGCGCCGCGTACTTCTGTACCTTCGCCTGTGTGGTTATTAGGATCTAATTCTCCGTATGTTGTTCCGCACGCTGTGCACGCCTTCTTTGTCTTACAAGTAGCAGTGCCGCCAAAGTGATCAGCGTGGTCGAAAGGAGTACGGCAACCGGCACAAGTATGAAAGTGCTGGGTCGCGCTGCTTTCCCATTCTCCGTTATCGTCTACGTGATTGCCTGTACCGGGAAGTACTGTACCGAGAGCAAGCTTGGTATTGCAGCCTGTGCAGTATGTATCTCCCGAGTATCCGTCAACGCACGATGCAGGCTTTGCGTCTACAAGATATGTGCCGCCTGCGTGATTGTTTGCGTTCTTATCGCCGTACGGCTGTGAGCAAACCGAGCAGACAGCCTTATCCTTACAAGTTGCTGTTCCGCCCTTGTGTGTTGTCGAAAGAGGAAGCGGAGCATCCGAGCCGGAAATGACTTCCCCACATGTATTACACTTTGTATATTCTATGTGTCCGGGTGTCTTGCAGTCCGACTCTACAGCAGGATGTACTGTCGTGTTTGCGTGAGCACAAGATACTGTTACAACACATGTCGCGCTCTTTGTAGGATCAGCCGCGCTTGTAACAGTAATGGTAGCTGTGCCTTTCTTTATAGCAGATACCTTACCGGTTTCATCAACCGATGCAACCGTACTGTCTGTACTTGTCCATGTAACCCCCTGAGCTGCGTTTGAAGGAGCAACAGTAGCTGTGAGTGTTTCGGAGCTGCCAGATGCAAGGGAGAGTGTATTCTTGTTAAGTGTTACGCTTGCAACATCAACAGAAACAGTGAGTGTTCCGTTTGTAACAGTTGTTGTAACATCACCCTCATCATAGTTCGTAACAACACCGCGACGAATAAACTCTACATTATATATACCTGCAGCAACCGTAGAAGCAACGTTTATCGTAAGTGTAACAAGTGTACCTGTTTTTGTTGTATCAGCGCTTGAAAGGAAAACGATGTTGTTTCCAAGTTCAACCTCAGATGTAGCAAAAACGTTTCCGTTAGCAGCTGTTACAGTAATTCCGGGAACAGCGTCTCCGGAGCCGTCAGTTACTTTAGCAGAGAAAGTAGCAGACATAAATCCGGGGTTAGCTGTAACAGTAACATCAACTGTTTTCTGCTCGCCGGCCTTTGCAGATACACTGCCTACAGCGATCTCAAGATTGCCTGCAGCC
>CAYZHW010000120.1:0-4800 GCA_964478105.1 uncultured Lachnospiraceae bacterium
GAGGTTTTTGACCGTTGTCTCGGCTATATTCTTTAACGCCTCTTCTGTAAAAAATGCTTGGTGCGAGGTCACGATGACATTGGGCATAGAAATAAGTCTCGCGAGCACATCGTCTTCCATTATGTGTCCCGAATTGTCCTCGAAAAAGAGGTCGGATTCTTCTTCGTAAACGTCAAGACAAGCTGCGCCGACCTTGCGGTTCTTTATTCCTTCAAGCAGTGCTTCGGCATTTACAAGCGAGCCTCTTGAGGTATTTATTATAACGACACCCTTTTTGCACTTTTCAAGCGCCGTTCTGTCGATCAGATGATAGGTATCCTCGGTAAGCGGGCAATGGAGAGAGATGATATCGGATGCGGCAAAGAGTTCGTCAAGTCCGACGTATCTCACGCGTTCACCGTCCTCGATCTCACGTGCGGGAAATTTATCGTACGCAAGCACCTTCATTCCGAAGCCTCGGCAGATATCGATAAAAACGCGTCCTATGCGTCCTGTACCGATCACACCGACCGTTTTGCCGTGAAGATCAAATCCCATAAGTCCCGAAAGGCTGAAATTGAAGTCTTTGGAACGAATATACGCCTTGTGTATTCGTCTGATCGAAGCCAGAAGCAACGCCATCGCGTGCTCAGCCACAGCGTATGGGGAGTATGCGGGTACGCGCAGTATATGAACTCTTCCATATGCGTGCTTGATATCAACATTGTTATATCCTGCCGAACGGAGTGCGAGAACTCTAACGCCCATTTCATAAAGTCTGTCGATCACAAGAGAATTCACATCATCGTTTACGAAGGCGCAGACGCCGTCATATCCCCCCGCAAGCTCGACAGTATCCTCATTCAGTTTTGTTTCGTAATATTTAAACTCAATACCGTACTTGTCTTTATATTCATCAAAAAAAATCTTGTCATAGGGTTTTGTATCAAAAAAAGCTATTTTCAATTTTCGGTTCCTCCTTGCTTTTCTGTAATTATTATAGTACAATAAAGCAAGAAAATATGTTGAATTTTCAACAAAAGGAAGAAAAATGGAAAAATATTTTGAAATTTTAAAAAAATGTCCCCTTTTCTACGATATCGAAGAAAAGGATCTTGCAAAGATGCTCATATGTTTAGGAGCAAAGATAGAAAGCTTTGATAAAAAATATACCATTATTGCCGAGGGAAATCCCGCAAAATACATAGGTATAGTACTCTCGGGCAGTGCGCAGATAAGCAGCACCGACTATTACGGCAACAGAAGCATACTTGGGAATATCGAGCCCTCCCAGGTCTTTGCCGAAGCTTTTGCCTGTGCGGGGGTGCGTTCCGTACCCGTCACCGTTACCGCAAACGAGCCTTGCTGTGTGATGCTTATAGACTGTGACCATATCCTTCACACCTGCTCGAACAATTGCGGATTTCATCAAAAGCTCATCTTCAATCTGATGAAAGACCTTGCGATAAAGACCCTTATGTTTCATCAGAAGATTGAGATCACCTCAAAACGCACAACAAGAGAAAAGCTTATGACCTATCTTATGATGTGCGCCAAAAAGGCCGGGAACAGCAATTTTGATGTTCCCTTCGACCGTCAGGAGCTAGCAGATTATCTTGAAGTAGATCGCAGCGGACTCTCTGCCGAGATAAGTAAATTAAAAAAAGAAGGCATCATCAACTCAAGTAAAAAGCATTTTGAGCTTCTGTAAAAAAGGAAAAGCGTTGCACTTTCGTGCAACGCTTTTTTTGTTTATATTACTTGATATAACCTGCTTTTGTAAGAGCGTCCTTGAGTACGGGGTAGATAGCATTTGCTACGAAATACATACCGAGGTCATTCGGGTGTGTTCCGTCAACATCCAAGATAGTGTTATCCAGTTTTATCACAGGCGCGGGAACTTGACCGGCATCATCCGTCATATCTACAGGAGCTACAGTAGCATCTTCTCCGCCCGCTGCGGGAGCAGGGGTGCCACAGGATGCAAGAAACATTGCAGCTACGAGAAGAAGTAATGTAGTTCTTTTCATATTAGTCTACTTATTTTTCGGTAATCAAGATCAAAGCAGATCTTCATTATACGCAGCACGAACTCCGCCGATAAATTTCGGTCTCGTTCTTGCGCAGATGATGTTTGCCTCGCCTATCTTAGATACACTGACTCTCACGGGAACAGCGACCTCTTTGAGATGCATTCCGATAAGAGTTCCTCCTATATCCATTCCGGCACTTGCTCTGACCTTTTCTGTTGCCGAGGGACTTTTAAAGTTTTTATACGCCGTTGTTGCAAACGCACCGCCCGCCTTTATCTGCGGGATGACGTTTACCTTTTCAAAGCCGTATCTGTCCGCCGCCTCAGATTCGATTATTATCGCACGGTTAAGATGCTCACAGCACTGTACCGCAAGATATATTCCTCGATCGGTGAGAATCGGATATACCGCTTCAAATACCGCTTCTGCCGCCTCGAGACTTGACCCTTTACCGATATGCTCACCGAGTATCTCGCTCGAGGAGCAACCGATCACAAATATGTCTCCTGTCTCAAGCTTTGCTGCTTCAAGCAGTTCGGTCACGGCGATCTTTGCCTGTTCTTTTATTTTTTCCAACAAAACGAATACTTCCTTATTCAGAGAGGTAGCCACTCTTGATAAGAGCTTCCTTGAGTACGGGATAAATTGCATTTGCTACGAAATACATACCGAGGTCATTCGGGTGTGTTCCGTCAACGAGACAGTAGTCTCTGTACTCTGCGGGATATACGTCAGCACCGTCGATGAAGTATACGTTCTTATCACCTTCGGCGATCGCCTTATCGTAGGTTGCCTTGATGATAGCACGGCGCTCTTCAAGAGACGAATCCGAACCGGAGTATCCCCAGCTGAAACGAGAGATCATAATGATCGGAACGTCGGGCTGTGCATCACGGATTATCTTATAGAAGTTATAGTGTGTTGCTCTGAGGTTAGCTACGTCGCCGTTGTGGTCGTAGTCATATACGAATGCCGACATCTTGATGCGGGCGATAGTCTCACCTACGATGGTCTCACCCTTTGCAGAGCTGGAGAAACCGAGGTTAACGAGGTTAGCGCCGAGCATTCTTGTTGTGATATCGGCATAGGACATACCGGGTCTGGATGCGCAAGCTCCCTGCGTGATCGAAGAACCGTAGTAAACTACCGGATCTTCAACAATGTAAGGATCGGGAGAACTGATAGCGCTGGTCGTGGGGATACCGATGCTCATAGACTGGATACCTGCATAAAGAGGCAGGCAGATCATAACTTCCTTGATACCTGCGGGAAGTGAGATCTCTCTTGTGTACGATGTTCCGGATCCGCCCGGATCTACATTGTCGACCCAAATCGGATTTGCACCAGAACCGATATAAACGTCGCATCCGCACGAACCTGTATCGGGCATATGGCTCATTCTTGAAGCATTTTTAAGAGTTACGCTGATGCTGATAGTAGTTGCGTTCGTCTTGAAACGTACACGTCCGCCCGCAGAGTGATGAGCAAGCTTCTGGACGCAGTCACCGCTCGCTGTGGGATACTGCTGGTAAAGGCTTGCATCCATTCTGTAATATTTAATTATGTTTGTATCAGCGAACGGGAAACCTGAGATGGAGAAGTGAGGATCTTCGATGTTTACAAAAGTATATCCGCCGTCTGTCTTTGTGACATACTTTTGGTCGATCGCATTCATTTTTACAACGTCACTCGAAAATGTTGTTGTAACACTGTCCATTCTTTCGATCTCAAGAATAGAGTTCGGAACGGTTGCGGGAGTATTGTCAACTGTTGTATCGGGAGCAGTTGTGTCCGCGGGAGCCGTCGTGTCGGCAGGTGCTGTTGTGTCAGCAGGTGCTGTCGTGTCATTTCCGGGAGCAGCGGTCGTATCATCACCGGCAGCCGCCGTTGTTTCGCCGGAAGGGGCGGTTGTGTCATTCCCGGGAGTAGCCGCAGGCGCACAGGACGCAAGCAAGAGTGCCGCCACGAGAATTAACATTAAAAATCTCTTCATAATGTGTCTCCTTTTTCTTTTTTGTTTTTTGCGAATTATATAATAATATATAATAAGTTTATAATATCATAACTTATATTTTTTGTCAACAATTACCCTCAAAATAATTACCGCCAAGTGCTTTTTTCAGTATTGTGCACATATCGTCTTCATTTATAACATAGGGACAATTTGTATAGTTTTTCGCATCCTTTACAAGGCCCACGTATTTCTCTATTTTTGCATCGTCAAGCACAATGTTCACATCGGCAAGCCGATAGAGCTTGTCTCCAAGTTCGGCCGCGGACACCGAAAGCTCGCGGCAGACATCTTCTATTCTGCGTTTACCTTCCTCTGTCTTCATATTGTAAGCAATATATGCCCACTCAAAGACCGCGCACGCCTTTCCGTGAGGCACGCCGTCAAGAAGAGTAACGCTGTACCCAAGCGGATGGGGGAATCCCGTGCCCGTTATGCTTATTGCGATACCTGCCGAGCAGGCTCCGTAAAGCAGCAGTTCCCTGTCCTCGGGTGTAAATTCTTTTTTATCCTTGGAAAGAACGCTCCACACGCACTTCAGGGCAAAGAGTGCGGTCATCTCGGAAAGCACCGTGCTCTTTGGAGAAAGATATGACTCGATACCGTGAGCGAACGCATCAAGCGCACAGCTTACTATATAGTCATATCCGAGCGAATAGGTATATTTCGGATCAAGAAAGCTGTACTTCGGCCAAGACCAAACCGACGAAAAGCTCTTTTTGCGCTCTCCGTCGACAAGCGTGAGTACGCTGTATGAATTCGCCTCACTGCCCGTAC
>CAYZHW010000121.1:0-4779 GCA_964478105.1 uncultured Lachnospiraceae bacterium
CGTAAAGAAGGTCGCGCAGGCACTTGCCAAGGATGCGGCGGGCGCGGAGCTTAGTGCGAGTGAAAGACGTCTTTTGTCGAGCGAAGCGGGAGAAAAATACACAAACGAAGTGCAGAGATCGAGAGCGTTTGAGGCGGACCTCAGCAAGTATGCGCCCGAGCAGAGAGCGACGGTACAGAAGGCGATCGACAGCGGTATCCTCAACAACACGAAAACGACGCACTTCTTTGTCGATTTTGTTGCGAAGATCTCTGCGGACAAGGGCGTTTCCTTTGATTTTATCAACAATGAGAAGCTGAAGGAAAGCGGGCTTGCGCTTCCGGGAGTTACGGTAAACGGATACGTCTCGAAGGACGGCATCGCGATCAACGTCAATTCCGCGAAGGCGCTTAACAGTGTCGTAGGTCACGAGATAACGCACGTTCTCGAGGGGACGGAGTTTTACGATGAGCTGCAGACGGCACTTTTCTCCTTTGCCGAGAGCAAGGGAGAGTATCAGAGCAGGTATGAGGAACTTGAGGAACTATACAAGGACCTTGACGAAACGGCCCTTCGCAAAGAGCTTGCGGCGGATCTTGTGGGAGATTATATTTTCACGGATGAGAAGTTTGTGAGAAGTCTTTCTACCGAGCATAAAAACGTCTTTCAGAGGATCTACGACGAGATAAAGTATCTTTGGAAGAGTGCTACGGCGGGAAGTGCCGAGGCGAGAGAGCTTGAGAAGATAAAGAAGATCTTCGATAAGGTCTACAGTGAGAGCACGACGGCACAAAAAAACACCGCTGACGGCGGCGTGAGGTATAGTATATCTCCGACCTTTATATCGGAATATGATGCCTGGGATAAAGTGAGTAAAGGCGGTTATTTCAAAATCGGAAGCACTTCGACGGCCCTCGAAAGCGTAGGCATTAAACCATCGAGTATTTATTGGGATAAGTCTAAAATAATCAAGATAAAAAAAGATCATCCCGAAATGACGGACGATGTAATAAAACAGGTTCCCAATCTTCTTGAAGACCCCGTGATGATTATGCAGTCTGCAACCGTTGCTAACCGAGTTGTTGTACTTGGCGAGGTATACGCAGAAGGCAGCCCTGTTCTTTGCGCTTTGGAACTGAAACCTAACGGACAGATTGACAATTTTATTAAAGTAGCGAGTGCGTATCCCAAAAACAGCGTTCAAAATCTTGTTGATACAAGCGACATTCTCTATCTTGATCCAAATAAAAAAAGAACCGATAGTTGGCTAAGCGCCCTACGGCTCCAATTGCCAGCAGGCGTAACCAACTATGGTTCTATTGGTAGTGTAACATATTCCGACCGAAATGTCAAGGGGGAAATAGTTTTTCCCGAAAACACAGACGGAAAATCTGCTATTCAAGCCGCATTTGCAAAAGCGGGCTATACCGACCAATCCGGTCAAGAACAGTATACGCAAAAGAAGAGTAAAAATTCACTTTCTCCCGAGGGGACAAGCATAGCGCCTCCGGTTGAGGGATACAACGTACGCGGAGAGGATGTTATGCTTGCGCCAAAGGTGGAGGAGGATGCCGAGATCGATATCGCGCCGCCCGTGGAAGCGGATCCCGAGATAAGTATCGCGCCGAAGGTGGAGAGCGAGAAATCTAAGAGCGTTGAAGCAGATGAGTTTACAGAAAAGACATTAAATAGTTTCGGTGTAGAAAGAATAGGAGACTACATTCACGTTCAACGACAGGTTTTTGATACTCTTCTTAATGAGGGTTTCTTTACAAATACTGACACGCGAAGCCGAACGGACATCAACGAAGAAACCGGAATGGTTATCGAGACAAATAAGAGTAGTATACGCGAGACGTTTAATTTGTCTAATTACTCTAACGTCGGAAAAAAGAAAAAAATCATTAAGTTAGCAACAGTAAGGATGCTTCCGGATGTGATTCGTAAAGGCAATGTTGTGGTTGATAATGCGCCTAATCAACATAATAATTCCACCAACAAAACCTTTGCTTACATCACTTATGACACACAAATAAACGGTAAACCTATTACGATAAAATTAGATATTAAGCAGTCTCCGTCAAAAAACAAGTTGTGGGTTCACTCTATTCTTACAAAAGAAAATAGCACCGATCTAGATGTATCTTCCAAGAATGGACGAGTGACACCCCAAACAACCGATGCTATCGGTGAGATTATACCACAAGAAACCGACATTGTCAATACAGATGATGCGATAAGCATTGCTCCTCCTATTGAAAAAGATGCTGAAATAAGCATTGCGCCGCCCGTCGATGAAGGTGAAAAACAAAGAAAATGGGCGGGAACGGCTACAGAAAGTAATGCCGTTGACGGAAAGATTCTTATAGAGGACTTGGATCAGGGGGCAATACATTACGAGCCGATATCCAACAAGAAGACGTTGAACGGTGCCAATGCGAGACTCGGCAGTATGGGATATGAATCGTCGGTCGCTTACTTTAACAGTCAATTTGCAAATAAGAAGACCTCTGTTGAGGATATCGTTCTCGGTGAGAGGTTGATCCAGGAGGCGATCAAGCGAGGGGACACCAAGACTGCGGGAGAGCTTATACAGAATGTCGCTATTTTGGGAACGGAGCTTGGTCAGAAGGTGCAAGCGTTGTCTATTATCAAGCGGTTAACTCCCGAGGGACAGATAAGTTTGCTTAATAAGACTATTGAGAGAGGCAAGGCAAAGGGCGACAAAGCGTACGAGGGCGTTGATGAGCTTCTTATGCGAATTGAGAGGGTAAAACGCCTGCGTGATGATATTGATGCAGATTATTCGAATAGTACAATGTATATATGTTTTTGTTGACCTAGGAAAAAAGTTATGTTATACTAAAATCAGCAAAAGCTTTCGGAGGTGTACATATGGAATATCGTCAGCTTATTGATTTTATGAATAAAATAGAAAAGCTCAAATGCAACACACGACACTCGTATACAACGTCGGGGCGTAAAGAGAGTGTGGCGGAGCATTCGTGGCGGCTTGGTGTTATGGCTATGCTCCTGTCGGATGAGTTTCCCGAGCTTGATATAAACAAGGTCATAAAAATGGCGCTCATCCACGACATCGGAGAGGCGATAACGGGAGATGTAGCATCCTTTTTTAAGACCGATGACAACAGACGCGCGGAGGCCGAAGCGATAGAAGAGCTTATCTCAATGCTGCCCGAGCCTCACGCATCGGAATTCCGCGATCTTTTTGTCGAGATGAGCGAGAGAAAAACGCCAGAGGCAAAACTCTTGAAAGCGCTTGATAACACCGAGGCGGTCATCGCGCACAACGAGGCGGATATTTCCACGTGGATACCGCTTGAGTATACCGAAAATCTTGTATACGGCGAGGAGAACTGTGCGTGGCATCCGTGGTTGGTTGAATTCAGAAAAGTATTGAAGCAGGACAGCATAGACAAAATAGAAAAGGAAGGAAAATAATATGAAAAAACTTACAGGTATAATTTGGGGAATCGTTCTTGTTGCAGTTGGTGTAGTGTTTGCACTTAATGCGTTCGGTATGGATATCGACATATTTTTTGACGGCTGGTGGACACTGTTTATCATCATTCCTTGCGCGATCGGCCTTTTCTCCGAGCGTGAAAAGCTTGGTAATATCATCGGTCTTGGCATCGGAGTGTTTTTGCTTCTTTGCGCGCAGGACATACTTAGTTTTGAAGTACTCTGGAAGATAGCCGTTCCCGCCATTATTGTTATAATAGGTCTGAAACTCATCTTCAGTAATATATTCGGTAACAGAAATGCCGAGGAGATAAAGAAGCTTCGCGAAGATGGCAAGACTCTTCCTAACGGCACAGCTACTTTCTCGGGGCAGGATATGAAATTCGATAACGAATATTTCGAGGGGGCGGAGCTTAACGCTGTGTTCGGCGGTGTGAAGTGTGATCTTCGCGGCGCTTACATCGATCACGATTGCGTAATAACCGCATCGGCAATCTTCGGCGGCATTGATATTTATGTACCCGAAACGGTAAATGTAAAGATCAAATCAAATTCACTCTTCGGCGGTGTGTCCGATAAGTCGCACAAGAATTCCAAGGATAATACAGTAACACTCTACGTTGATGCAACTTGTATGTTTGGAGGTCTCGATATCAAATGACATTTATCCAAAAGGCTATAAAGTATATTGCGATGGCATTTGCCATCCTGCTTACGGTAAGTATCATTGGCGGAATACTCGGTGCGGTGAGCACCGTAGGATTTCTCTTTGATATCGGTGATGCACCTATCGGTGAGATGAAGACCTATGAGATAAGCAAAAACATAACCGAGCTCGATATCGAGATCGGCGCGGCTGATTTTCGTATAATCGAAAGCGAATCCATTTTTGTTGAAAGCAACAACAAGAATATTACGGTAAAAGAGAACAACGGAAAGCTTGTTATAAGTGAAAAAGGAAGAGTTTTGGGTATCGACTACAGTTCGGGGGAGCTTGTGGTGAATCTTTATCTGCCCGAAGGTATCGTGTTCGATAAAGTCAGCATTAGCACCGGTGCAGGCGTAGTATCCATAGGAACGCTTACTTCAGATGTGCTTGAGCTCGAACTTGGTGCCGGTAAGGCAGACATAGGCGCTCTTGTCGCAACAAGAAGTGCTGACATTGACGGCGGCGCGGGACAGATAACCATCTCGGGCGGCGAGCTTAACGATCTTGATCTCGATATGGGTGTCGGTGAGCTTAATCTTGAAAGTGCTCTTACCGGAGAATCCGATATCGACTGCGGTATCGGTGAAGTAAACATAACGCTCCTTGGC
>CAYZHW010000122.1:0-4704 GCA_964478105.1 uncultured Lachnospiraceae bacterium
CAGAGCACGAGCGCTACCTCACCGAGCAGATCTTCAAAAAGCCCGTATTCGTCACGGATTACCCCCGCGAGATCAAAGCGTTCTATATGCGTCTAAACGACGACAAGAAGACGGTTGCGGCAATGGATATGCTCGTTCCCGGCGTAGGAGAGCTCATCGGCGGATCTCAGCGTGAGGAGCGTCTTGATATGCTTCTTGAAGCTATGAAGAACTTTAACCTCGAAGAAAAGGATTACTGGTGGTATCTCGAGCTTCGTAAGTACGGCGGAACAAAGCACGCAGGCTTCGGTCTGGGATTTGAGCGCCTTATTATGTACATCACAGGCATCCAGAACATCAGAGACGTACTTCCCTTCCCGAGAACAACGGGCAGCGCGGAATTTTAAATAACATTCACTTTTAAGGAGTATTTTCCCACAATGACATATGCATCCAAAAGCGCCGCAGAGCTTTGTGAACTCAAAGCAGCGTTGCGCAAGCAATTAGACGAATATAAAGCACAGGACCTCAAGCTCGATCTCTCGCGCGGAAAGCCCGGCGCGGCACAGCTCGACATTTGCAAAGATATGCTCACTACAATTACAAAGAACGAGGATTGCTTCTCGGAAAACGGGACCGACTGCAGAAACTACGGTCTGCTCGACGGTATCCCCGAGGCAAAAAAGCTGTTTTCCGATCTTCTCGGTATTCCGGAGAACAATCTCATCGTTGCGGGCAACTCCAGCCTTAACCTTATGTACGACGCCATCGCGCGTGCTATGATATACGGCACATCCGAGGAAAGTACCCCCTGGATGAAGCAGGAGAATGTTAAATTTATCTGTCCCGTGCCCGGCTATGACCGCCACTTCGGCATCTGCCAGTCGCTCGGCATCGATATGATAAATGTTGATATGCTCCCCACCGGTCCCGATATGGACGCTATCGAAGCGCTCGTCGCATCCGATGCATCCATCAAGGGTATTTGGTGCTGCCCCAAGTACAGCAATCCCGACGGTATCACTTATTCCGACGAGACGGTAAAGCGCCTTGCAGCGCTTAAGCCTGCGGCAAATGATTTCCGCATCTTCTGGGATAATGCATACGCTGTACACGACCTCTACGAGGATAAGAAGGACGTACTTCTTGACATTTTTGAAGAAGCAAAGAAGAACGGCAACGAGGATATGGTATATTACTTTGCATCGACATCGAAGATATCCTTCCCCGGTGCGGGTGTCGCGATAATCGCTGCAAGTGAAAAGAATATAAAGTACATAAAATCCATTATGACCTATCAGACGATCGGCCACGACAAGATCAATATGCTCCGCCACGTAAAATATTTCGGTACTGCCGAGAATATTTTGGCTCATATGGCGCGTCTTGCCGAGGTCATCCGTCCCAAGTTCGATATTGTTAAAAAGATCTTCCACGAAGAGCTCGACGGCACGGGAATCGCAATCTGGACAGATCCCGTCGGCGGATACTTTATCAGTCTTTACGTTCTCGACGGATGCGCAAAGCGTATCTGGGAGCTTGCAAAGGATACAGGCGTAACGCTCACAGGCGCGGGTGCTACATTCCCCTACGGCAAGGACCCCCGCGACAGAAATATCCGTATCGCTCCTACCTACCCCGAAAACGATGATCTCGCTCTCTCGATGAAGATACTCACTTGCTGCATAAAGCTCGCATCTGTCGAGAAGCTTCTTGAAACAAAATGACACAAAAAGAGATAAATCCGTTCAAGTTTTCGGACTCGAACAAGCGTTATCACACATATGATTATTATTTGCGCACTTGCCTTGGCGGTAAGTGCGCAAAAATTCCTCTTGACTGCGGTTTTACCTGCCCCAATATCGACGGCAGGTGCGGTATCGGCGGGTGCATCTACTGCTCGTCGGGAAGCAGCGGCAGTCTTGAAACAAAGGGACTGTCTCTCTCGGAGCAATACAGACTCGGAAGAGAGAAGTTAAACTCAAAATGGTCCACCGCGCGTACAATTCCGTATCTGCAGGCACACACCAACACCTATGCTCCGCTTGATACTCTCAAAAGAATATATGAAGAGGTGCTTTCGTTTAACGGTGTCGCAGGAATGAACATTGCCACACGCGCAGACTGTATCGATGACAAAACAGCGGCATATCTTGCCGAGGTCTCAGAGCGCACGCACCTGACGGTCGAGCTCGGACTTCAAAGTGTGCACGACAAAACGGCAGAATTCATCAACCGCGGGCATACGTATGCTGATTTTCTTTCGGGATACAGACTTTTGCGCGCGGCAAGCGACAAGATAAAAATTTGCGTGCATCTTATTTTCGGACTTCCGGGTGAGGACAAAGATATGATGCTTGCAAGTGTAAGACAGGTCGCCGCACTTCGCCCCGATCAGATAAAATTCCATTATCTCTACGTCACACGCGGCACTCCCCTGTCAAAGCTTTACGAATCGGGGGAATACACCCCCATCTCTCGCGAGGATTACATCGAGACGGTGTGCGACGCGATAGAATTGCTCCCGCCGGAGACGGTGGTCGGAAGACTCACGGGGGACGCGGAACGCTCCGAGCTTCTCGCACCCGTATGGGGCATCAAAAAAACAGCGGTCATAAACGACATAGACAAGCTCTTATTTGAGCGAAACTCATATCAGGGCATAAAATTCGAGACATAACGATATTTTTTCGTTATGTCTTTTTTATTTTGGCCGTTTTTTGTTGAATATGCACAAATCCGCACTTTGATTTTTTATGTTCATAGTTCAAAAAGTTCATTTTCCCCATTGAAAAAAATTTTTACGTAGTGTATAATAAGATTATATACGGTCGAAGTAATATATCGTCCAGATATAAGAATATACACAAAGGAGTAAACTCACTATGGAATTGAATGTCAAAAAAATCAGAAACATAGCCCTCATCGGTCACGGCGGAAGCGGAAAGACCTCGCTCGCAGAGGCTATGTTGTATATTTCGGGAGGTACAGACAGACTCGGTAACACAACAGACGGTAACACAGTCTGCGACTACGATGCAGAAGAGATAAAGAGAGGCTTCTCGCTTCAGACATCTATCGCTCCCGTTATCTGGAGAGACACGAAGATCAACATACTCAATACCCCCGGATTCCTCGATTTCTCGGGTGAAGTTATGGAAGCGCTCAGAGTTGCCGACTGCGCAATCATCGTTGTCGACGGTAAGGCAGGCGTTCAGGCAGGCACAGAGCTCGGTTGGGACTACGCTACAGAGATGGGCGTTCCCAAGACCTTCTTCATCAACAACTTTGACGATGCAGAAGCACGCTTCTACAAAACATTCGCTCAGCTTCGCGACACCTTCGGCGTAAGAGTATGCCCTGTTTGCATTCCTATGATCGACGGCGACAAGGTTATCGGATTTATCGACCTTGTTGATATGAAGGATTACGTATTCGACGGCAAGGGCGGCTATGTTTCGTCCTCTATCCCCGAACAGTTTGCGGACATCACCGAAGAATACCGCAATATGCTTCTCGAGTCCATCGCAGAGACAAGTGAAGAACTTATGGACAAGTTCTTCGCAGGCGAAGAGATCGGACGTATCGAAGCGCTCAACGCAGTTCACGAGGGTATCATCGACGGAAGCATCGTTCCCGTATTCTGCGGCGCGGCTACAAAGCTCTGGGGCGTTGAAAACTTTATGGACGCTATCGTTGACTCCTTCCCGCGTCACACTGCAAAGAAGGCTGAAAGAGTCGTTATCGGCGAAGAGATGAGCGAAAAAGAGATCAATCCCGACGGCGAGGGCGAGATCTTCGTATTCAAGACTGTCGCTGACCCGTTCGTTGGCAAGATGTCCTTCTTCAAGGTTATGAACGGCACTCTCAAGCGCGACACGATACTTAAGAACACAACAACCGGCCAGACAGAAAAGTTCTCGCACATATACACCATCAAGGGCAAGAAGCAGACCGAAGTTGAAGAGCTCTGCTGCGGTGATATCGGTATGACCGCAAAGCTCGTTAATACAAACACAAACGACACACTTACAACAAGTGCATCGGCTGATACAAAGTACGCTCCCATCGTATTCCCCGAGCCCTTTATGACAAAGGCAATCGTTCCCACAGCAAAGGGCGACGAGGACAAGATCTCGGGCGGCATCGCAAAACTTCTCGAAGAAGACCTCACACTCAAATATAAGAACAACGCAGAGACACATCAGCTCCTTCTTTCTGGTATGGGCGACATCCATCTCGACGTTGTAGTTTCCAAGCTCAAGAGCCGCTTCGGTACGTCCATCAAGTTCGAAGAGCCCAAGACCGCATACCGCGAGACCATCAAGGGCAAGGCAGATGTTGAAGGAAAGCACAAGAAGCAGTCGGGCGGATCGGGTCAGTACGGTCACGTTAAGATCAGATTCTCGCACGGCGAGGCTGACGGACTTACATTTACACAGTCTGTTGTCGGCGGTACAGTTCCGAAGAACTACTACCCCGCAGTTGAAAAAGGACTTGAAGAGGCAATGCTCAAGGGCGTGCTCGCAGGCTACCCGGTTGTCAACCTTGCGGCTGACCTTTACGACGGTTCTTACCACCCCGTTGACTCGAACGAGATCTCCTTCAAGCTCGCAGCTCGCCTTGCTTATAAGGAAGGTCTCCCCAAGGCTATTCCCGTTCTCCTCGAGCCCGTCGGAACACTCTTTGCAACCGTTCCCGAAGGTATCGTAGGCGACGTTATCG
>CAYZHW010000123.1:0-4681 GCA_964478105.1 uncultured Lachnospiraceae bacterium
CCTCAGAGAGGTTGTGAGTCGGAATGTTTGTAGCCATACCGACAGCGATACCGACCGAGCCGTTTACAAGAAGGTTCGGGAAACGCGAGGGGAGCACGGAAGGCTCCTTGTATTTGTTATCGAAGTTTGGAACCATATCGACGACATTTTTCTCGATGTCGCTCATCATCTCGTTTGCTATCTTCGACATTCTTGCCTCGGTGTAACGGTAAGCCGCAGGCGGGTCGCCGTCGACCGTACCGAAGTTACCCTGTCCTTCGACGAGCGGATAGCGAAGCGAGAAATCCTGCGCCATTCTTACCATCGTGCCGTAAACAGCCGCGTCGCCGTGCGGATGATAACGTCCGAGAACATTACCGACCGTCGTCGCCGATTTGCGGAAGTCCTTGTCATATGTGAGGTGATCCTCGTACATCGCGTAAAGGATCCTTCTCTGACCGGGCTTCATTCCGTCTCTGGCATCGGGAAGCGCACGCGAGACTATAACGCTCATCGAATACTCGATAAACGATTTCTTTACCTCGCGGTCCATTTCAATATCTACTATTTTTTGATTTTCGTAAATTATGCTGTTGTCGTTTTTATCCATAGTTTAATTATTTAGCCTTTCTATGAATTTATATAGCTGTTATAATCATTTTTCCACAGGTGATTTTCAGTTTTCCACAGGAAAAGGGGGAGTTTCCCACACGTTTTTTCGCCCATTTTGTCGGATTTCTGAAACACAGGTCTCACTTTTCCACAAAGTTTCCCACAGCCTGTGGAAAAGTAAGAGTCGCAGTATGTGGGAAAAACCTTTTTGATAAAAAGGGTTTTTGGGGGTTCGGGGGACTTTTTATCAAAAAGCCCCCGAGTGCGTCCTCTTATATATCCAGATTTTCCGCGTATTTTGCGTTTTGCTCGATGAATTCGCGTCTGGGCTCGACCTTGTCGCCCATTAAGAGCGAGAATGTTTCATCGCACTTGATGGCATCTTCCATCGTAACGCGGAGTATCGTTCTCTGCTCGGGGTCCATCGTAGTCTCCCAGAGCTGATCCTTGTTCATCTCACCAAGACCTTTATATCTCTGCGTTGAAACGTTGCCGCCGAGCTCTTCGATAAATTTATCTCTCTCCTCGTCCGAGAAGGCGTAGCGCACCTGCTTTCCGCGCCAGATCTTATAGAGCGGCGGCTGTGCAAGGAACACGTGACCGTCCTCGATAAGCTGCTTCATATGTCTGAAGAAGAATGTAAGAAGAAGTATTCTTATATGTGATCCGTCGACGTCGGCATCGGCCATAATTATGATCTTGCCGTAACGGAGCTTGTCTATGTCAAATTCTTCACCGATACCGCAGCCGAGCGCCTGAATGATCGGGATAAGCGACTCGTTTGCATATACCTTGTCAAGTCTTGTCTTTTCAACGTTGAGCACCTTACCGCGAAGGGGCAGGATCGCCTGGAATCTGGAATCGCGTCCGCTCTTTGCGGTACCGCCCGCAGAGTCTCCCTCTACGAAGTAGATCTCGGTGAGCGTTGTGTCCTTTTCCTGGCAGTCGGCAAGCTTGCCGGGAAGCGAGGAGTTACCGAGCGCGCCCTTGCGCCGGGTCGCCTCGCGCGCCTTTCGCGCCGCTTCACGCGCACGCGTTGCCTCGAGTGCTTTTTCTATTATCGCCTTGCCCGCCGCGGGATTCTCTTCAAGGAATTCAGCGAGCTTGCTTGTCACCATATTGTAAACGAAGGGACGCATCTCGGAGTTACCGAGCTTGCCCTTGGTCTGCCCCTCAAACTGTGCGTCTGTGAGCTTGACCGAAATTACCGCCGTCAGACCTTCGCGCACGTCCTCGCCCGAGAGGTTCTTGTCGTCGGCTTTGAGTATGTTCTTGGCTCTGCCGTAATCGTTGAGCACCTTTGTTATCGCCGTCTTAAAGCCAACATCGTGAGTACCGCCCTCTATTGTGCGGATGTTGTTGGCAAAGGACATCACCGTATCATAATACGAGGTCGAATACTGGAGCGCGACCTCGGCAACAAAGTTGTCCTTCTCGGCTTTCATATATATGATCTTATCGTGGATGGTATCGTCGGTCTTCTGCGCGTTCAGATACTCGACAAAGGAAACTATTCCGCCCTCGTACATAAGGTCGTCTTCGCGCACTTCCTCTTCTCTAAGATCGCGAAGAACTATGTTCGTTCCGCCGTTAAGAAATGCCTGCTCGCGAAGTCTGTTTAAAAGTATATCGTAGTTGAACACCGTCGTCTCGGTAAAGATCTCGGCGTCGGGCTTGAATCTCACGTAAAGTCCGTGATCCTCGGTATCTCCCTCGCAATTGAAGGCGCGCACCACCTTGCCGCGCTCAAAGCGCTCGGTGTACCGCTTTCCGTCGTGGCAGTTGTCGATCTCGACCCACTCCGAGAGCGCATTTACAACAGACGCACCGACTCCGTGAAGTCCGCCCGAGAATTTGTATCCGTCTCCGCCGAACTTACCGCCGGCGTGGAGCACGGTGTACACCACTTCAAGCGTAGGAATACCCATCTTCGGATGGATGGCAGACGGGATGCCTCGTCCGTCGTCGCGTACCGAGACCGAGTTGTCGGGGTGGATAGTTACCTCGATACGCGAGCAGTGTCCTGCCAGCGCCTCGTCAATAGAGTTGTCCACGATCTCGTAAACGAGATGGTGAAGTCCCCGCTCGGATGTCGAGCCGATGTACATACCGGGACGCTTTCTGACCGCTTCAAGGCCTTCAAGCACCTGTATTTGGCTTTCGTCGTAAACGTGATTTTCGTTGTTTTGCATTGTTGTTTCCTTTCGATAAATCTATCAGTATATCTTGTGAAGTCTTGATAATAACACGGTCGAGGATATCTGCGAGATGCAGATCCTGTAGCCGTCCCCGTCAGAGTAGAGCACAAAGGATTTCGGTACTTCTTCGACGGCCGACTCGACCCTGCCCTCTTTTTGCATCGAGGACAAATATTTGCGCGTCACCGACGAAACGGTGACATTGTCCATATCAAATATCCCTATCACAGACGATTTTTTTATCGTCTTGTTGTTTCCTACGTGTAAGAACATATATTGACCTCGTTATATCGGGGGATACCTTTTTAGCAAAAGAGTATCCCCCGTACCCCCTGCCAAAATCTTTTAAAAAAGGTTTTTATATAAAACGTTAATATTGCGTTGGTTTTATATCTACGTATATAGTTATATCTAGTTACAAAAATGATTTAAAAAGTTTTTGAAGAGTCCAGAGAAACTTTTTTCCTAAAAAGTTTCTTTGGTGTTCTCCTTAGCCTCGTATGTGCCGTTTTTTACCTTGATCATTCTCGGCTCGCCGGGGTAACGGAAATCCTTTTCGCAGGTGGTCATAATTACCTGCCTGCCCGAAAGATTGCGGCAGATATATTCTCTTCTGCCAAGATCGAGCTCCGAGAGCACGTCATCAAGAAGGAACACCGGCTCCTCGCCGTCCTCTTCGGCGCTTATCTGCCCCTCTGAAAGCTTGAGCGAGAGCGCAAGCGAACGCTGCTGCCCCTGAGAAGCAAAAAGGCGGGCAGATCTGCCGTTCAAGTCGATGTCAATATCGTCCTTATGCGTACCGTACAGGGTCGAGAGAGCCGCGATCTCGCGCTCTGTCTTTGACATAAGCAGCTCGAAATATTTGTTTTTTATGTATTCTGTATCAAAATATGCCGCTTCTTCCTCTTTTGCAGATCCGTGATAACGAAGCTCGGGTACTTCTCTCTCACCCGTCATATCGGAAAAACATTCAGAGACGTATTTTTTCAGTTTCGAAACATATTCAACTCTTGCCGAAGCGATATTTGCCGCCTCACAGGCAAGCTGATAAGAGAGAACCTCGATCATTGCGTTAAAATGCGCCCTGTTTTCCTCGGCTTCTTTTATAAGCTTGTTTCTGTTTGCCAAGATTATGTTGTATCGCTGGAGCGAGCGCATATACACTGGCCGTATCTGCGATATGGCAACATCAAGAAAATTCCGTCGTTCACAAGGACCGTCTTTTATCAGCGACAAATGCTCGGGACAGAACAAAACTGCCTTGAATTCGCCCACAAGCTCGGATATCTTTGCAAGCTTGACCTTGTTGTGATAGATCTGACGGCGTCCGAAAGCCGAATATTTTATTTCTAAGCTTTGTTCGCGGCCTCTCGCACTGTAAGCCAACCCCACCGACGCACGATCATTTCCGAAAGAAATTAAGTCCCTCTCCTTTGCCGCACGAAAGCTTTTTCCAAGCGCAAAAAGATAGATCGCCTCAAGCGCGTTCGTTTTTCCCTCTGCGTTGTCCCCGACGAGGATGTTTACTCCGTCGCAAAACTCTATCTCGGCAGAAGATATATTCCGATAATTATCAATAGTAAGTTTGTTACAAATCATAAGTTTTGTTGATCTTTGTTTTTTTTTGGCGACCGATGGTCGCCTCTACAGATGTGATTTTACATCTGTACACAAATATACGGTCTTGCCGTAGCGGCTACCATTGGTCGCCAGTTTTCAATTTGCTTTATTATTTCGTATCCGTTTTGAGATTTGCTGTGTCAAATGTTCGGGCAAATCTCTCAAAGCGGCGCCGCTTATTATTCTCTCATTCTGACAGGCAAGACCATAAAGATCTCTTCTTCGCCTTCGGGGAGATCAAGCGGTTCGATATTCATACTCATAAGGGGCGA
>CAYZHW010000124.1:0-4647 GCA_964478105.1 uncultured Lachnospiraceae bacterium
GGCTTCGCAAAAACGGAAACGGTCATTGACGGAGTAAAAACATCAATGTATGTTCCCGTCCCGGAAGAAGCCGAGCAAATGCGCCTTATGTATTCCTTATACGCTAACCCCGAAAATTCACTTGGAGATATAATACATTACTTCAATGAACACGGGATAGAACACCTACGCGGCGGTATGTGGAGTACAGCAAGAATCAGCGATATGCTCCGCAATCCCGTGTATGTAAAAGCTGACGCCGACGTGTACGACTTTTTCAAAAGTCAAGGCGCGAATGTAATCAATCCCGTATCTGACTTCACGGGCTACAATGCTTGTTATCTCTATAAGGGTACGGTATCAACGACACGAAAGCAATGCGATCTTACCGACAAGGAAATCGTACTTGCACCCCACGAGGGAATTGTGCCGTCGCACGATTGGATAAAATGTAGGGTACGCTGTCTTGGTAACAGACAATCTACAAGAACGTGCAAACCAAAAAATTCGTGGCTTGTAGGAAAAGTCAAATGTGGCAAATGCGGCTACGGCTTGACTATCGCAAAGGCAAATACGAAATGGCATAGATATTTTGTTTGTGCTACCTCACTTGCAACAAAGAAAGCGAAATGTCAAGGAACGGGCGGCACGGTTTACGCCGACGTATTGGAAGAATATATGCTCGACGCTATCCGTGATCGTCTTGCAGAGTTCCACAAGCTCACACGGCAAGAGGAACGCCGCACAAGCCCCAAAGTCAATGAAAACAAAATCCGCATATCCGAGATTGACAAAGAAATTGAAGATTTATTGTCAAAGGTAGTTGGTGCAAACAATATCCTTATGGAGTACATCAACAACAAGATCGAAGCACTTGACGCGGAAAGAAAACGGCTACAAGAAGAAAATGTATCTCTTACATATCATTCATCAGCCGACGCAATCAACGTCATAACCGATCACGTTGCGAAATGGGACGAAACAACATTTGAGGATAAACAAGCGGTAGTTGATACGCTTATCAAGGTTATCACCATAGCGGACGGAAACATTGAAATCGTATGGAATATCTGACGCACACCGAGCGTCATTTTTAAGGAGAAGTTTACTTGTATCTTCCCGTTTCGGTGATGCACTGCGCATTGCACAGGATCATCTTGATTCCAAGAATTTCTACGCTTACAATCCCAGCTTTGACAACAGACAAAAACGTTGAAAAAAATGAAAAATGCCTCATTTTTGAGGCATTTTTCATTTTATGCGTATTTAAAGCAAAAAATAATAAAAAAATACGCTAAAAAAGTGAAGAAATATAATAATATTGTTTGAAATTAATAAAGAAATATGATAAAATAGAATTAGTATTATCTAAAAAAAGAGGTGGCGTGCGGATGGATGCTGTTTACGAGGCAGTAAAGTCATTTTTCGGATTTGTTGTGAATCAAATAAGGTACATAGGTTGGGCAGATATTGTCGATATTCTGATACTGTCGGTGTGCCTTTTTTATGCATACAAATTTATAAGGGACAGACGTGCGGTGAAGCTTGCCGCAGGTATTGCACTCATAACCTTGATCAAAGTCGTGTCCGATGCTTTCGAGATGCACGCGATGAAGTTTATCTTACAGAACTTTTTCCAGGTCGGTATCATACTTCTGATCATCGTATTTCAGCCTGAGCTTCGTTCGGCACTTGAGAAGATGGGCGGAAAGCCGCTGGAAGGACTAAAAAATATAGGCGGTGATGTTAAAGACAACGAGCTGACCGCCAATGCCATCAATTCCATCTGCGAGGCCGTATTTGATCTTGCAAGGGAAAAAACCGGCGCGCTTATCGTAATTGAGCGTTCTACTAAACTCGGCGAGTTTATCCGTTCCGGTGTCGTTGTAAATGCACAGACAAATTCCGCGCTTATAAAGAACATATTTTTTACAAATGCCCCGCTTCACGACGGTGCTATGATAATACGCGATATGCGTATACACGCCGCAGGATGCTTTCTGCCTCTTACGACAAGAGAGGATGTTTCGAAAAATCTCGGAACAAGACACAGAGCGGCAATAGGTCTGAGTGAGGTCAGCGATGCTATCGTAATAGTTGCCTCCGAGGAGACAGGTGTTGTGTCTGTCGCGCTTGACGGTGAACTCAAGAGAAGATACAATTACAGCACGCTGAAAAAAGAACTTACCGAACAGCTTTTGCAAAATACATCGTCAAAAGCAAAAAAGAATCCTGTAAAAAAATGGCGTTCACACTCATCCTTGGATAATTTTGAGGAAAAGTGATTGACAGAAGGGCGGTCAAAATGAAGAAGATCGAAGAAGATATCATATATGACAACGACATAAACGGTACCGACGAGGAGTATCCCGAAAAGAAGGGCAAGGGAAGCAATCTGATCGCGCGCATAGTGTGTCTTTTTGCGGCGTTTCTTATCTGGCTCTATGTTATGAATGTTGAGAGTCCGGATCACGAGGAAGTGTTCAGGTCGCTTGGCGTTTCGCTTGAAAATGCGTCGGTGCTTAAAAATGAATACGGTATATCGGTCGTAAGCGGAACGGGAAACGTGGCGGATATCACCATCAAGGGCAAAAAAAGCGAGCTTGGCAGATATTCTGCCGAAGATATCAAGGTCTATGTCGATCTTTCGGAGATAACCGAGACGGGAAGACACAAGCTTGATATTAAAGTGGAAGCGCCCGCAGGACTTGTTGTGACCGATATCGCTCCCGGCAGTATAGAGGTCTATGTAGACAACGATACAACAAAGAATGTCAGAGTGCTCGCCAAGGCGTCGTCTTACACGCTTGACGCAAGTTATGAGCTTGGAGAACTTGTCCCCGAAGTTACCGAAATAATCGTAAGAGGTCCTGCGCAGACTCTTGAGTTGATAGATCACGCGCTCGTTGATTTTAATCTCGGGACGGTAAGTGAAACTATCGTCTCGCGCGGCGCTCTTCAGCTTGTAGACGTAAACGGAGAGATCATAAACGATCCTTATCTTAAACTCAGTACGAGCGACATGCTCGTCACAATTCCCGTGTATACGTACAAGGAAGTTCCTCTTGTAGCCGAATACAAGTACGGATTCTTCAATCAGGATAATACGGATATACAGATATCACCTTCGACGATCGAGATCAAGGGAGATCCTAAAGCTCTTGAGGAGATAAACGATGTCACTATAGTGACAGTGGACGAAAAGAAGATAAGCGGGGATTATTTCGATACTCTTCAGATAAATCTACCCGAAGGCATTACCGCTGTTACATCCGACAAGAGTGCAACCATAACGATCAAGCATAAAGGAACCGACAAGCGTGCTCTGTCTATATCCGATTTTGAGGTTATCAATCCCAAGAATTATGAATATGAGATAGTCAGCTCGCTTAACGTCATACTCAGGGCACCAACAAATCTTCTCTCGTATCTTACGCCCGAATATATTACCGTGACCGTTGATCTTACACACGTCGGTGCTACGACCGGACTTATAAACGTTCCTGTTTCGGTTACAGTCGATTCTGCGATCGAGGGCAAGGTATACGAGGTTGGCGATTACCGAGTACAGCTTGAGCTCAAATAAACGGTGAAATATGAGAAATAATAAAAAAGAGCAGAGCAGGTGGATCGTGAATAATATCGCGATCCCTTTGCTCTCGGACGACTCGGAGATATTCGATTGCGCGGTGCGCAAGCTGAGAGCCGCGGGAATAGATACGTCTGAGTGCGAGATCAAGCTCAGAAAAAGATCAATAGACGCTCGCAAAAAAGATGATATCAGGTTTGTTTGTTCGGTAGAGGCTGCGACCAAGAGAGCGAGAATGACAAAAAAGAGCGCAGATATCGTTGTGCTTGAGGACAAGGAGATCAGAATAGAATACGGCACCGAGCCTCTCTGCGACCGTCCCGTTATCGTAGGTATGGGACCTGCGGGTATGTTTTGTGCGCTTCTTCTTGCAGAAAACGGATATGCTCCTATCGTGCTTGAACGCGGAGACGATGTTGATACAAGAGCAAGATCTTTTGAAAGATTTTGTTCTGCAGGCGAGCTTGATCCCGAGTCGAATATACAGTTCGGCGCGGGCGGTGCGGGCACATTTTCCGACGGTAAGCTCGTGACAAGAATAAACGATGACAAATGCTCATACGTGCTTGAACGCTTTTGCGAATTCGGTGCGCACGAGGAGATACTTTACGATGCAAAGCCTCACATCGGAAGCGACGTTCTTCGCGATGTTGTGAAAAATCTTGAGGCAAGGATAGTGTCACTTGGCGGCGATGTTTGCTACCGAAGCCGCGTCGACGAGATTTTGATCAAGAACAAACAGGCGATATCGGTCACGGCATCCGGCAAAGACATCGCTTGCTCTGCACTTGTTCTTGCGATAGGCCACAGTGCAAGAGATACCTACAAAATGTTGCTTGAAAAAGAGTTCTTTATCGAACCAAAGCCTTTTTCGGTAGGTCTTCGCGTAGAGCATCTGCAGGAGGATATTGACCGCGCACTTTACGGTAAATATGCGGGACATCCGCGTCTTAAGCGCGGCGAGTACGCACTTTCACACAGAGCCGGAGAGCGCGGAGTTTATACTTTTTGTATGTGCCCGGGCGGTGAGGTCGTTGCCGCAGCGTCCGAGGAGGGCGGCGTAGTCGTCAACGGAATGA
>CAYZHW010000125.1:0-4645 GCA_964478105.1 uncultured Lachnospiraceae bacterium
GCCGGTTACCCGACCTACACCCTTAGCAGGGGCGCCTCTTCGGCCTCTTGAGTACATCTCCAGACCGTAGCTCCAAAAATATTCTTTTTAGATTACCATAATATTATACATAAGAAAACTGCTTTTGTCAAGGGGAAAAGTGAAATACCTTTACAAAATGATAAACTTGCTTTACTTTGCTTTTCTTATGTGGTAGAATATCGTTGATAAGCAATACATATGAGGTAAGAATATGAACGAAACTGTAAAACAACTATACGAGCGCAAGTCGGTGCGCGTTTTCGAGGATAGAGAGATAGATGAAGCGATCGTACAAGAGATACTTACCTCTGCTGCTATGGCGCCGACTGCGGGAAATCAACAGCTTTATACCATTTTGCGCATCACCGATCCCGACCTGAAGCTTTCGCTCTCGAGATCCTGCGACAACCAGCCATTTATGGCAACGGCGCCTCTTATGCTGGTGTTTTTGGCAGACTGCCTTAAGTGGTACGATGCGTTTTTGTCTGCCGGTTGTGAGCCGAGAAAGCCGGGAGAAGGAGATCTGCTTCTTGCGGTAAACGATGCGCTTATTGCGGCGCAGAACGCGGTCGTTGCGGCAGAATCGTACGGAATCGGATCTTGCTATATCGGTGACATAATGGAAAACCGCGAGATACACAAAGAGGTGCTCGGACTTCCCGACTGTGTTTTTCCTGCGGCACTGCTCGTTTTCGGTTATCCGGCAGAATCACAGAAGACGCGAGAGAAGCCGCCGCGCGCAAAGATGGAGTACATCGTTCACGAGAACACATATAAGCGCCTTGATGCCGACGAGCTTCGGGGAATGCTTACCAAAAACTGCAAGAACAAGAGTTACGAGGAGTGGATAGATGCTTTCTGCAAGAGAAAGTACAATTCCGATTTCTCGCGTGAGATGACACGCTCGGTAAGGGCGTATTTAAACGAATACAAGGACAGATAATGAGAATTCAGCTTTCAGACCATTTTACATATTTACCAATAATAAAAAGTACAAATATTGGTAAGAGAGCTTGAAAAAGCTCTCTTTTTTGTCGAAAAATGTTAATAAATAGTTTGTATTAACATCATTGACAGGCGAGGGGATATATGATAGAATTGTTTAAAAGGGGGGTATGACTATGAAAAAGTTTACCGTTATATTGATCTTGGCGTGTATGCTGTTATCAGCCTGCAAAACCAATACTCCTTCTGCGGGCGACGAAACAACGGTGCCGCCCGATACTACGGCACTGCAACCGATATCTCCTATTCCGGATGAAACAACAAAAACGCCCGAGACATCGTCATCTCCTTCAGAGACAACAGGCGCCCCTGAGACATCGTCGTCTTCTGCTGCGACAACGGGCGTACCCGAGATAGACTTTGTTCCCGAGATCACACTTTGGGACAAGGATGAGCACCCAATAACCGAACTGCTCTCGATGAGTGTCGGTGAGATAAGATCGAAATACGGTACGCTCGCGCTTGTCGAATCTGACAGTATGGCAGACCGTGCGGTTTATGGTACAGAGACGCTCAAGGGCGTTTTGATGGCCTTCGAGAACCGTGATATGTCGCTTCCTCTCGATGACGCGCTGATTCCCGACAGCATAAAGCTGACCGAAGAGTATGACGGAGGGATCGCGGGCGTTTCGATAGGCTCGGACGGACGGGACGTTATGTGGAACGATGCCGTTTGTACCGACGCTCCGACAACGTTTCTTATAGGGCGTAATTACATTATCACTGCGACCTATATGGAGACCGATGAGACCTTCCCCGACGGTTATCCCGCTTGGAGCAATGATAAGTATCCCGTGTGGAAAGAGGAATTCTGCCTTGATCCTGTCGGTAAGATAATCGGCATTACGATAGAAAAGAAAAATGAAGAACTCCCGCACGGAGAGCTTGAGGTAACATTTAACGCCGACAATACGAGCGTGCACGATCTTGTTATTCCGCTTCGGACCAAGAATGCGACCTATGAGGTCTTTGACTATGACGACAGATATGTGCTCTATGTGGTGAAGAATAAGAACATTTCAAAGTTTGTCAATATGGATCCCGACACTTATCCGATCGAGCTTTTTGTCATTGACACGCTCGAGGGAAAGATCGTTTACAGCGAAGAGCTTACGAAAATAACCGAGGGCTATGGCTACGGCGGATGCAATGTCGTATTTTTACACACGGATACGGGCGGCGAGCTTGCTCTTTGGGAGAGCGCCTTTGATAAGCTTACCGCGGCATATGATATAGCCATAAACGAATCCGTCGTTAAATTGACAAAGAAGGACAGCGCGGCGCCTCTGCCTTACCGCGAAAGATTCACTTCGCCCGACGGAGTTTATACAGTCTTCAATGTGCGCGAGAATGCTGCCGACAGTACAGGTGGAATAGACCTGCTGATGCCCGACGGAACATACAAGAGACTTTTGGCAAACAATCCGGGGTACGAGCAGGTAGAGACATACAGCGCAGTAGGCTTTATTGACGATGTGACACTCGCATATTCGATAGGCGGCTGGGAGCACATAAAGGGCTACGGCACGTACAATATCGCGACCGGTGAGAACAAGGAATTCCGCGGTGATGACTATCTGTTTGCGGCAGATGACGGATATATCTATGTCAGAGAGTCAAAGCGCGTGGACGAATCTGGTTTGAGAGCAGTAACAACGCTCTGCAGCATAAGCTCCTCGGGTAAGCGGACGCGAATAGCGTCAACTACGCTGTTTACACTTCAAAACGGAGAAAGAGTGTACATCTCCGAGGTGAAGGCGGGCGAGGTAGACCTCACGAGCGCACGCTACTTCTATGAGGGCTCCGGTTGGATTGTGTTAGGCGATACAGTGAACTTCTATTCGGCGGATTTTGATAAGCTCTATGTTTCGCTTGAAGCTCCGAGTGATAACACAAGACTCTACGATAACGTTCACGTATACAACAGAGTTATAACAGTGGTAAGTCCCAGGTTTAATAGTTAATAACAATAAAAAAAGAGAAGCTCCCGATCGGGAGCTTCTCTTTTTTGTGTGTATGTTGTCATTATTCGAAGTCGAATACATTGACCCAAGAGTGAAGGAACTCAACCTCTTCGGGATGGCCCTTGACAGACTGGGAAGCAGCAACGATGGGGAGCCACTTCTGAACGTACTGTCTTGCTGTGTCGCTCTTTTCGCAGAAGAGATCGAGGTATCTCTCGGCAACAGCGTCCTTCTTGTTGAGCTTGAAGAGAAGGTAAGTTCTTGCAACGTCAGCCGATGCGTTACCCTGTGTTGCGTGAGACCAGTCAAGAATAAAGGGTGTTCCGTCGGGAGTGATAATGATGTTCGAGGGGTTGAAGTCACCGTGGCAGACCTTCTTGTGCTTGGGCATAGAAGCGAGTCTTGCGTGGAGCTCGTAACGAACTGTTGCATTGAACTCTGTCTGGTCGATCTTTCTGTTCATCTTGTCCCAGAGCTTGTTAAGAAGAGGACTCTTCTTGGAGTGCATCTCAAGCTGAAGATCAACGAAAAGGTTGAGATATTCGTCCATCTTGTCGGGATTCTTTTCCATAAGCTCAGCGAGAGTTGTACCCTCGATGAAATCATATACGAGTGCCCACTTGCCGTCAACAACGGTTACTTCGAGGATCTTGGGGATGTTAAGTCCTGTCTCCTCAACACGAGCCTGGTTAAGAGCCTCGTTGAGAACGTCGGACTTGGAGAAGCCTTCGTCAAATACCTTGTAGCATCTGTCGCCGTCGCGGTAGATAGTCTTGTGCTTTCTTGTAGCAATTACGTTATCAAGTTTCATATTCTTCTCCTCCTATTATTTAGTATTTCTTGTGCCGTAGTAAGCGTCGAGGTAGAGCTGCTTGAGCTCGCTCATCAAGGGGTATCTGGGGTTAGCGCCTGTGCACTGGTCGTCGAATGCCTGCTCGACCATCTCGTCAAGTCTGTCAAGGAAGTTCTGCTCGTCTATGCCGTAATCCTTGATAGTGTCCTTGATGCCGACCTTCTTCTTGAGGTCGTTGATAGCCTTGATAAGGTTTTCCATCTTCTCTGTGTCGTTCTTGCCGCCGAGTCCGAGGAAGTCAGCGATCTCTGCATAACGAGCAAGAGTGTGAGGATGGTCATACTGAGAGAATGTACCCATCTTAACGGGTGTTTCGCTTGCGTTGAAGCGGATAACGCCTTCGATCATAAGAGCGTTAGCAACACCGTGGGGGAGGTGGTGGAATGCACCGAGCTTGTGAGCGAGCGAGTGGCAGATTCCAAGGAATGCGTTAGCGAATGCCATACCTGCCATTGTAGCTGCGTTAGCCATCTTCTCACGTGCTTCTATGTCTGTCTGACCGTTTTCATATGCTCTGGGGAGATACTCGAAGATGCTCTTGAGTGCGCCGAGAGCAAGGCTGTCTGTATAATCTGTTGCGAGCATAGCTGCGTATGCCTCAACTGCGTGTGTAACTGCGTCGATACCGGATGCTGCTGTAAGTCCCTTAGGAGCGCTCATATGGAAGTCTGTGTCGATGATCGCCATATTGGGAAGGAGCTCGTAGTCAGCAAGAGGATACTTAACGCCTGTCTTCTCATCTGTGATAACGGCGAAAGGTGTAACCTCGGAGCCTGTACCTGCAGATGTCGGGATAGCGATG
>CAYZHW010000126.1:0-4643 GCA_964478105.1 uncultured Lachnospiraceae bacterium
CTTACAGACCTGCTCTTAAGGCTGCAGGCTTCCTCACACGTGACCCTCGTATGAAGGAAAGAAAGAAGTACGGACTCAAGGCTGCTCGTCGCGCAAGCCAGTTCTCCAAGAGATAAGTTATTATTTCTTATATACAAAAAGCTCTGCTTCGGCAGGGCTTTTTGCTTTTTAGCGTCATATTTACTTTTTGCCGTTTTTATGGTATAATCCAATTAATCGATAAAATTGAATTTGGTGAACAGATATGAAAGTCAATTTCTACGAAACAGTAGACGATAAACTATTAAAATTTGCTGTGATTATTTCGAAACACAATGGTAAATGGGTGCTTTGCAAGCACAAGGAAAGAAACACCTATGAAATTCCAGGCGGGCACAGAGAAATAAACGAACCTATACTTGAAACCGCAAAGCGGGAACTTTCGGAGGAAACAGGTGCGTTGCAATTTGATATTGCCCCCATCTGTGTTTACTCTGTTACTGGCAAGAACAGAGTTAATCAAACAGGCGAGGAAACTTACGGTATGCTGTTCTTTGCGAATATTCAGGTGTTCGAAAAGGAACTGCATAGCGAAATGGAAAGTGTTTCTTTTTTTGATATTCTTCCAGCAGAGTGGACTTACCCGCTTATTCAGCCGCTATTGATTGAAGAATATATGCGACGGATGGAAAACAAATAAACATAAAGGGCGGATTATGCGATGAAAAATATTCTTGCATTGTTTTTGGCTTTATTTTGTATTTTTTCCTTGATAGGATGCGATACCGATCTAAAAACAAAATTCCCCGAATATTATAACCTCGATACCTTCAAGGGAATAGAAGTCTACGTATGGCAGACAGATGAAGGAAAGTATAGGTGCGGTGCTCTGAGCGGAACGAACCGAGCAAAGACATTCGAAGAAATATCAAATTTGGAAAAGAACGGTGCAACTGCCGAAGAGATGAAAACAATTCTTTCATCCTACGGTGTCGATAAGGAAAATATTATCATCATCCCCATAAAGATTAATTCGACGGATTTTGAAATTGATGACGAGGATTTGGACAGTATGAAAGAGATGTTTTGGGAGAACTGATGTGACCCAAAAAACGGAGGTCAAAATGAAACACGAATTACTCGAGAAAGAGCTTACTTCAAAAGCAAAAAAGAGAAGAATGATCGAGATCATCCTTTGTACGATTTTCTTTATTATTGCTGTTTCCTTCGGCATTGCGCATCTGATGAGTATGAATGTCGAAGAGGTCAGCGTAGGCGAGTATTTCGCGTACCGAAATGTTACATATAACGACAGCCTTGTTTGGGGTATACTTGTCGGCTGGCTCGGATTTATTCCGTGCGCGGCACTCCTTATCGAAGAACTGATCTTTACAAAATTCATTACCGTAGAGGTCGGCGAACATTTTGTCACATATTCAAGAGGATTTTTGCACGAGCTCTACGTAAACGGTGAACTGAAGGACAGATCAAGCTGGGATAAGCATTATCTTGAAGGTGTACTGCCCGACGGTGTAAGGATCAATGTTGCGCTCGGAAGGCGCTATTCGCATATCTCGTTCTCAAACGGACAGCCGTCTGTTGATGTATAATTAGCATAAGGAGAAAAATATGACTGTTTTAGAAAAAGCAAAGATCGAAGATGCTGATATCTGCTACAGTATACTTGATCAGGGAAGAGCATTCCAGCGTGAACAGGGATTTGTGCAGTGGTCTGACAAATATTCCAACCCTGATACGGTGAAGGGTGATATAGCGGAAGATAAAGCATTCGTTATAAAATATAACGGCGATATAGCGGGTTATATGCGAATAGATTTTGACGGCGACCCCGAGTATGCGACACTCGAGGGTGAATGGCACACAAACGGCAAGTATGCCGTCGTACACAGAATGGCCATAGGGGACGCGTGCAGAGGGTTTGGCCTTGCACATACGGCGTTTGCTCTTATAGAGGATCACTGTCTTTCTCATAATGTAAATGTTGTGCGTGTGGATACTGATTTCCCGAACAAGCGTATGCAGCACATACTTGAAAAAACGGATACGTGCGTTGCGGCATAGTTACTCTTACAAACGGGAAGAGAATAGCATACGACAAAATACTCAAATGAACATCTTACGGGCAGAACGCATTGTTTGCGTTGCCCGTTTGTTAGCAAAATCCAACAAGTTTTTTTGTGTACAATTTGTATCTTTTAGGTGCTTTTACTTGACTTGAATATATAAATGTATTAAAATATTATCGAATAATTAACTAATTTGATAGATGCAGATATATTCCTTTTTCGAGGTGTTTGTATGGATAATAAAAAAATCAAAATGCGAATAAAGCATTATTTGTCAATGTTTATTCCGGTGATACTTTTTGTTCTTGGTGGAGTGTTCTTTATGATACTTGTCAAGACGGGAGGCGCGTCGGGAATTCTCACCGCTTTTGGAAATCTGCTTTGGTGGGGGGCGGGACTGCTCGCACTCTTTAATGTCGCAAATATCATCGGAGAGCTTCTGCACTTTTTCGGTGACAGATTTGAAGAGCAAAGCAGCAAGCCGAACGAGAAAAAAGAAAGAAGGCCCACACGCATAAACGCATTTTTCTCCAAGGTCTCAGAGTTTGTGAAAAGACACAAAAAGGCAAGCAAAAAAACAGAAAGCGTTCAAGAGATCGAAGAAGAGCTTTCGGAAGCCGACACAGACGAACTGAACGAGATCCCCGCCGAGCTCAAGAATATAAAACGAGACACCGCTGTTTCTGTAAAACGCAAAAGAGAAAAGAACATTTTTGATAATCTCTATCTTTTCTTCGGCATATGTTTTGTCGGTGCTCTTGCGGCTTGGCTTTATTTCTTCTGTACGAAGATGCTTGCCGCAGCGGTACCCCCGGAGACCGATACGTATTCATACGGCCTTCTTACAACACTGTATTTCCTTTTCTTTGCTGTCGCACTTTCCATTTATACGAAAATGCGTACCACACCCGAGAAAAAGGTCACGTACCGCATATCGGGCGATCTTGCAAAACTGTTTTCGGTAACGGCTATTGTTTACGCGGGAATCATTGCGGTTCAAAGTGTACTTGCCATAAACGCGCTCGCCGTGATCCCGTGGGTGCTTCGCGCTGTTGCGGTATATATCACGGTGGCACTTGCGGTCGATCTTATAATTGCACTGCTGAAGGGAGACCTGCTCGGCGAGGTCGATTACCCTATCCTTCCTTCCAAAGAAAAAGGACAGGATGTTCTCGAATCGGATGATGTAAAAGCGCGCTTCTCGCTGAAGTCGCTGTGGTCTATACAGTACGCAGTACGTCTGTTGCCGGGTATCGCGCTCGCTGTCGGCGGTGTGCTGTTGGTGTCCACGATGTTCTACGTAGTACAGCCGGGAGAGCAGGCGGCGCTCTACCGTTTTGGTACAATTGACAGGGATGCGATAATGGATCCCGGACTCCATGTCAAGCTCCCATGGCCCATAGACAAGGTCGATGTGTACGACGTTGACAGTGTTACGACCGTCCGTATCGGATACGATAATCCGACGGGTACAGATTACCTTTGGACAATGTCTCACGGAGGGGAAGAATATCCTCTGCTTACGGGTAACGGCAACGAAGTTGTAGCGGTTAATATCAAACTTGCATATAAGATCGGAGATCTTTATTCATTCGTAAATACGGCGACCGATCCCGAAGCTGTGATATCGGCGGCAGCATATGAATCTATTATGCGCCGAACGATCAACACTACGCTTGATGCTTTCTTGTCGGTCGACCGAGCCTCGCTCTCGCTTGACCTTAAGAGTGAGCTTGCAGAGTTCAGCCGCGAAGCACAACTCGGAATAGAAGTTGTCGATGTTATTATTGAAAACATACATCCTCCGGTGGACGTTGCGGATGTTTATCAGGCGGTAATAACCGCTTCGGTCGACAAGCAGACGCTTATCACACAAGCTACCGCAACAGCTCTTGAGGATCTTAACTATGCGATGTATTACAAGGAGCAACTTATAAACGATGCGCTCAAAAAGCAGGCTGAGGCGGTCGGTGCCGCGACAGGAGAGATGGCATACTACTACGCCGCTATGGAAGCATACAAGGTCAACCCCGAGTGCTTCAAGCTTACGCAGTTCATAAATGTTCAGGCCAAACGCATCGCGGGAACAAAGGTATATTATTTCTCGCCCAAGACCGAGGAGTACGTCGGAAGCTTCATTATCGGCGGCACATCGAATAATGTTGTCGTGACCGAACAATAAAGCGGCAATAAGGAGTATTTTATGAATAAATTTTTTAAATGGGCATTCGTTGCGATATTCGCGGTCATTGTGATCGCCGCAGGCTTTACTTTTACTGTAAAAGAGGGCTCTTGTGCTATGGTATCCCGCTTCGGCGATATCGTCGAGGTACACAAGGATGCGGGACTTCATTTCAAGCTCCCGTGGCCTATCGATAAGGTCATAACATACGATACAAGAAGTCAGTATATGGATTCGGGTTACACCGAGACTATGACAAACGATAAGATAAATATTATTCTTCAGACATATCTTGTATGGAATGTAAACGATCCCGAAAAATTCCATATCAGCGTAAACAGCTACGAGAACGCACAGAAATATCTCAATGACCTTGTAGCGAACACAAAGAACGG
>CAYZHW010000127.1:0-4601 GCA_964478105.1 uncultured Lachnospiraceae bacterium
ATCACCTTGAGTATGGTTACCGTTACAATGGTCGGACGGCAGATCGGCACCATAACTTTTAAGAGATAGCGCAGGTCGCTCGTTCCGTCGACCTTTGCCGCATAATAGAGCTCGTCGGGGATCTGCGAGAAGTTTTCCTTTAATAAATAAATGTAGAAGACCGATGCGACACTCGGCAGTATAAGGCCTGTAAAGGTGTTGCGCAGGTCGAGGTTTGTGATGGTAACATAGTTTGTGATGACGACAAGCTCGGTCGGGATCATCATAAGCGAGAGAAAGAGGGTAAATACGAGATTCTTGCCCTTGAACTCAAGTCTTGAGAATGCAAATGCGGCAAGCACGGTCACAACGAGCATTATCGCTGTAGTCGCGAGCGTGAAGATGATCGTATTTACAAAGTAATCGGCGAGGGGTACTGCCGAGAAAGCTTCCTTGTAGTTTTCAAGTGTGGGCGAGAGGGTGAATATTTGGGGAGTCCACTCGGAGTTGTATGCGCCGTAGCTTTTTATCGAGGTCAGTACCATCCAATAGAAGGGGAAGAGCACGATAAGAGCCCAGATCACAAGAAAGGCGTATATGATGATATTCAGAGTGCGGCGGCGTGCTTCTGCACGGCGCTCGATCTTTTCGTAGTTCATACATATCCCCCTTTCTTAGTTGTAGTGCACGTGCTTCTTTGAAACGAGCAGATTGATGCAGGTTATCGTGAGCACGATGACAAAGAGAATGATCGCGGCGGCAGACGCATAGGAGGGGTATCCTCCCGAGTTGCCGTAGAGCATATCGTAGATGTAACCGACTATGGTGTTCATCTCGGCGGCGTTGAGGTCGGTACCAAATAGCGCAACGGCATCCGAATATGCCTTGAATGCACCTATAAATCCCGTGATGATAAGATAAAAGAGCGTGGGAGATATCATCGGGAGCGTGATCTTGGTGAAAACTCTGAAACGAGGTGTACCGTCAACCTTTGCGGCGTTGTAATAGGTCTCGTCGACAGATGCAAGAGCGCTTGTGAGTATGAGCACCTTAAAGGGCATAACGACCCATATTGTGTATATGCAGAGCACGAGCATCTTTGCCCACCAAGGGCCGCCTATAAAGTCAACTGGGGCGATACCGAAAACGCCGAGCACCGTATTTACAAGACCCGGGGAGTAGGGAGTCTGTTTGAAAAGTATCATAAAGACAAGTCCTACCGCAAGAGTATTTGTAACGTAGGGGAGAAAATACACCGTCTGGAAGAGCTTGCGGAGCTTTTCTATCGAAGCGAGCGCGACCGAGATGACAAGCGCAATGAGCGTCGACGTGGGGACGGTTATTATTACAAGGACGAATGTGTTTTTAAGCGCCTGCAAAAAGTAGGGGTCGTGCAGGACGTACGAATAATTGTAAAGTCCGACGCCCGTGCTCGTTTGCGAGGCGAAATTGAAGCTCTCTTCAAATGAGTAGATAAATACGTCGATAAGGGGGTATACCAAAAACGCGCCGATAAAGAGTATGGCGGGAAGAAGGTACAGCCAAGCCTTGAGATTGTTGTTTTTCATAGCTCTACCCCGTCAGCGGATACGCTCGCCCGTGACACGGTCGAAGACGAATACTTTGTTGGATTTTAGCGAGAAGCGTACTGCCGTGCCTGCGATAGCAGGGATGTTTTCGGCACCGATGATAGCGCGAACGGTATCGTTTTGAGAAGAAGTGTGGGTGGAAACTACGCTTACGTCGCGGCCCATTACCTCAACTCGCGAGAGTGAGAGGGTAAGCTCCCCCGCGTCAGAGAGAACAAAGCCCTCGGGGCGTACTGCGACCGTAACATCGGCATCGGCCGCACCCGCCATATCGAGCACTCTTTCCTCTCCTATATAGAGTCCGCCATCCTTTACTTTTCCGTCGAAGACGTTTATGGGAGGCGTTCCCAAGAATTTTGCAACAAAGAGGTTCTTCGGCTCGTCATAGACATCCTGCGGGGCACCTATCTGCTGAACGACGCCGTCCTTCATAACGACGATGAGGTCGGATATCGACATAGCCTCGTCCTGGTCGTGAGTGACAAAGACGGTCGTGATGCCGGTTTCGCGCTGAATGCGTCGGATCTCCTCGCGGGTCTGCAGACGGAGTCGCGCATCAAGATTGGAGAGCGGTTCGTCAAGAAGGAGTATGCGCGGGTTTTTAACAAGCGCGCGTGCGATAGCAACACGTTGCTGCTGACCGCCCGAGAGCTCGCCCGGCTTTCGGTCCATAAGTGTATCTATCTGCACAAGCTTTGCCGTTTCATATGCCATCTTTGACATTTCGTCGCGCGTAAGCTTGTCCTTGCCGCGTCTGTTCTCGAGCGGGAAGGTTATGTTCTGTTTTACCGTAAGGTGCGGGTAGAGTGCGTAATTCTGGAAAACAAGTCCGACACCGCGGTTTTCTGCGGGAAGGTCGGTGACATCATCGTCTCCGAAAAATATCTTTCCTGAAGTGGGCTTCAAGAGACCCGAGAGCAGGTTGAGGGTAGTGGACTTACCGCAACCGGAAGGACCGAGAAGACCTATAAGAAGACCGTCGCCGATCTCAAGCGTGACGTCGTTTACAGCGATGACATCGGGAGCTTTCTTGTTGGCATTCGGGAATCTTTTTGTTAAATTTTGAAGTGTAACTTTCATAAAGGTATTTCCTTTCAAGATAAAAAGGTACAATAAATATATTATATACCATTTTTTATTACATTTCAAGGGAATAGGGGGAAGAAATGGCGTTGCGAGATTTACTTTTTTGGATTTTTATGCTACAATAATGCACGAAAGGAGTGGTGTTATGCCCAACAAGGCTTATCTTGAGATAACAAACGCGTGCAATCTTGCCTGCAGCTTTTGCCACGGAACAAAAAGACAAGTGCGTTATATGTCTGTTGACGAGTTTCAAGTCGCGGCAAAAAGGCTCCGCGTCTTTGCGGATTATCTCTATTTCCACCTTATGGGTGAGCCGCTTTTGCACCCCGATCTTGCAGAATTTTTCGAGATAGCGGGCGGGCTTGGCTTTAAGGTCATAATAACCACAAACGGTACACTTCTCAGAAAGAGATCGGATGTACTGCTTTCGGCTTCTTCTTTGCACAAGGTAAGCATCTCGCTTCATTCGTACGAGGCGAATGCTATTGGAATATCACTTGAAAAATATCTTTCCGATTGCTTTGATTTTTGCACTTCGGCGGCAGAGAAGGGGGTAATTTCGGTAATGCGCCTTTGGAATATAGGCGGAGAGGATTCCCTCAACGCTAAAATACTTGATTCTATGCACGAGCGCTTTGCAGGCGAGTGGAAAAAATCACGCTCAAGTTTAAAGTTGTCTGAGGGAATATATCTTGAATGGGGCGAAAAATTCGATTGGCCCGATGAAAGTGCGAAAGATATAGGCGGCGACCATTCTTGCTACGGACTGCGCAATCAGATAGGGGTGCTCGCCGACGGAACAGTCGTGCCCTGTTGCCTTGATGCGGACGGCGCGATAGCGCTCGGAAACATTTTTAAAGAGGAGCTATCCGATATACTTTCCTCTTCGCGCGCGGCATCGCTTAAGGCTTCATTTGAAAGAAGAATGGTTACAGAAGAACTGTGCCGCAGGTGCGGATACGCAACAAGATTCAAAAAGTGACTTTTTGCAAAGATATTTTAAAAAAATTTGTCGAAATAATTGAAAAATTGTGAATTTGTGGTACAATAGATATAACATTATGAATTTGGAGGAAATGAATCCATGGCAAAAAATCTTGTTTATGACATCCATGACAGACCAAAATTTGCTCAGTTGATAGTTTTCGCTATTCAGCAGTTGCTTGCTATTATGGCGGCTACTATCGCAGTTCCTGCAATCGTCGGTAACGGTATGAGCGCATCCGCCGCACTTTTAGGTGCAGGTGTAGGTACAATCGTGTACCAGCTTTTCACAAAGTTCCGTAGCCCTGTATTCCTTGGTTCGTCCTTTGCCTTCATAGGTTCTATGACTGCGGCTTTCGCAGGTGCGGCATCGGCTTCTCTCGGATATCTCGGCATCATTCTCGGAGCAGTTTTCGCAGGACTTGTTTACGTTGTTATAGCTCTTGTAGTTAAGCTTGTAGGCGTAAACTGGATCAACAAGCTTATGCCCGCAGCAGTTATAGGTCCCACAGTGGCGATCATCGGACTTTCTCTTGCAGGCGCAGCGATCAAGGACGTATTCTCCTACGGACCTCAGGACGGAAACGGTTCCTTCGTAATGAGCGGCTTTAGCTGGGTATCTCTTATCTGTGCTCTTGTCACTCTCTTTGTAGTAGTTCTTTGCTCCACCTATGGTAAGAAGATGACAAAGCTCATTCCCTTTATCATTGGTATTCTTGCAGGCTATGCAGTTGGTCTTGTATTCACCGGTATCGGTTATGCGGCAGGCATAGACGCGCTTAAGATAATTGATTTTGCTCCTTTCAAGGCACTTGTTGCGAACGGAGTCGGTCTTAGCACATTCCTTGCAATTCCCGAATTCACCTTCGTCGAAGCGATCAAGGGCGTTAAGGAATTTAATCTTCCTTATGTAGCAACGATTGCGGTTGCATATATTCCCGTAGCATTCGTTGTATTTGCAGA
>CAYZHW010000128.1:0-4582 GCA_964478105.1 uncultured Lachnospiraceae bacterium
ATAGGAATGGGGCCGCTGAGTTCCTGTGTCGATGGTCTGCAACTTAAATTTGTGGATAATGTAAGACCTATCTGCGTTATAGCGTTCGGCGTGTTGCTTGTTGCTTCCATAGTATACAGATTCCTATGCTACAGAAGCGGCAAGGATGAGCGTTTTTCGACCTTTAGCAGCTCTTTCCTTCTTGTAATAGCGGCATCATTGTTTGCTGTTTTTGCACTCTACGGAAATATTGTGAGCTCAAAGCTTCTCGGACTTGTTATAATCGGAACGGTACTTTTCTTTATTTATAATATCTACGAGAGAGAGTTTTTCTGGTATTCGCTTTACACAGCGGTAGGTTATGCTGTGCTTGGACTTGATTTCAGCCATATCGACGGAAAGCTTCCTGTATCACAGATAGTGGTTGCGATAGCGGCTATTCTTCTTGCAATAGCGGTCATCTTTGCGGTCGCTCTCTCCAAGCAGCGCCGCGGTAAGCTCGTGCTTTTCGGCAAGACGGTCGGCAAGATCAGCGAAAAGGGAGCATATTCTTTCTTCATAACTTCGGCGCTTATCATCGCCGCTATGGTATTGGCACTTTTTGTTGCCGGAATATCCTCATATTCGACCATCGTTCTTTTTGTCTCTTATTTGATCTTCGCTGTTATTTACACAGTGAAAATGATGTGATTTTTTGGAAAAACTATTGAAAATACACAAAAACTATTATAAAATATAGGTAAGTATATACAATAATTGATTGTAGAGAGGACACAGTATGTCTAACAGGTTGTTTCAGGGTGTTATTCACCAGATGAAAGATGCGATCGACAGAGTTATAGGCGTTATAGATGAAAACGGTGTTATCATCTCGTGCAGCGAGCTTGTTAAGATCGGAGAGGTAAGGCAGGGCATCCGCGAGGAGCTCACATATACGTCGGAGAATATTACGTCGGGCGGGTACACATACCGTCCCATCGGAACGAATTCCAAGGCGGAATACATAGTTTTCGTTGAAGGGGAGGACAAGCTTGCCGAAAAGATGGCAAAGATCCTTTCCATATCGCTTTGTAATATAAAGAATCTGTACGATGAGAAATACGACAGGGGATCGTTTATCAAGAACATCATTCTCGATAACATTCTTCCTAGTGATATCTATATAAAGAGCAAGGAGCTTCGTTTTAACACAGAGGAATCGCGTATAATCTTCCTTATCAAATTTATGGGCAAGACCGACGTTCTTCCTTTTGAAATGGTTCAAAATATGTTCCCCGACAAGAACAAGGATTATGTTATCAGTGTCGGAGAGCACGATATAGTTCTTGTTAAAGATATCAAGCCGAACACCGATGCAAAAGAGATCGAGAAGACGGCTACTATGATTGCAGATACACTCAGCACCGAGTTCTATACAAAGGTATCTATCGGTATCTCCACGGTCGTCGACAACATTAAGGACCTTGCCCGTGCATACAAGGAAGCGCAGGTAGCGCTTGAGGTCGGCAAGGTGTTTGAGACCGAAAAGAGTATAATCAATTATGAAAATCTCGGAATAGGAAGACTTATCTATCAGCTTCCTACGACTCTTTGCGAGATGTTCTTGCAGGAGGTCCTCAAAAAAGGCTCGCTCGAGTCGCTCGACCACGAGACACTTATGACTATCCAGTGCTTTTTTGAAAACAATCTCAATGTTTCCGAAACATCGAGAAAGCTTTTTGTTCACAGAAACACACTTGTCTACCGTCTTGAAAAGATCCGTAAGATAACGGGTCTTGATCTGCGCGAATTTGAGCACGCAATAACCTTCAAGGTCGCGCTTATGGTCAAAAAGTACCTTAATTCCAAACCGATCAAATTCTGAAAAACAAACTCATTACAATGTGACACGGTATCTTAAATTGTAGGGAACGCATTGTATGCGTTTCTCCCGGCGGAAAAACGCATACGTAGTGTCCCCTGCAATTTTTTCCGAGTGCAAATAACAGAAAAAGGAGATCGTATGATCGAGTTCAGAGATGTAAGAAAAGTATACGGCAACGGCACGGTCGCACTTGACGGTGTCGATCTGAAGATAGACGACGGTGAATTCGCATTTATCGTCGGTCATTCGGGCGCGGGAAAGACTACGCTGATGAAGTTGCTCCTTCGTGAGGAGAAGATCACATCGGGGCTGCTCACGGTCAATGGTTACGACCTTGGTAAAATACCCAATTACAAGATCCCGCAATACAGACGTAAGCTCGGCGTAGTATTCCAGGACTTCCGTCTTTTCCCGAATAAAACGGTATACGAGAACATCGCGTTTGCTATGCGTGTTGTCGGTACCCCCGCTTCTCTTATAAAAAGACGTATACCTCCGATACTTAATACAGTAAATCTTGCGGACAAACATAAATGCTTCCCGCACGAGCTCTCGGGCGGAGAACAGCAGAGAGTGGCGCTCGCGCGTGCACTTGCAAACAATCCCCAGACAATCATAGCGGACGAGCCTACGGGAAATATCGACCCTCAGATGAGTCTGGAGATAATGAATCTTCTTATGAAGATAAACAAGCTCGGAAAGACAGTGCTTGTTGTTACGCACGACCAGAATCTTGTTGACTATTACAATCAGAGAGTTATTACAATTGAGAACGGACTTATTACTTCCGATAAGGTGGGAGGTATGTTCTCGTGAAAAACTTATTCTACTTCTTCTCACAGAGCTTTAAAAATCTCGTAAGAAACAGCGTTATGACGCTTGCATCTATCTCGGTACTTATGAGCTGTCTTGTCGTTATGGGCGGCTTTGCACTGCTGGTCGTTAACATAAACGATAACCTTGATATTCTCGGACTGCAGAACGAGATCGTTGTCTTTGTCGATTACGATCTTACCGAGGATGAGGTGAACGAGGTCCACGAAAAGATAAAGGCGCTCGACAATGTCGACACGGTCACCTACATTCCGAAGGAAGAGGGACTTGCCGATATGAGCGACAAGTATTCCGACGAATACAGCTCGATCTTTGAGATACTTAAGGATGACAACCCCTTTGCCGATGCCTTTTCGGTAACCTATAAGGACAATGCAGAGGTAGCAACGCTTGACTATAATCTCCGTCATATAGAGGGAGTCAAGACGGTCAACAACAGAGTAGATCTTTCGATAAAAATAGAAAACCTTAAAAACGGTATCACGTTTGTATTTCTGTGGTTTTTGGCAATACTGCTTGTTGTAAGCGTATTCATTATCGTAAATACAATAAAGCTTTCGGTATACTCAAGAAGAAATGAGATCAGCATAATGAGATATATCGGTGCGACAAAGGCATTCGTAGTAACGCCCTTTGTTATCGAGGGTATCGTTATCGGACTTGTCTCGGGCGGACTTGCTTATCTTGTTGAATGGTATATGTATTCGTATATCTACACCTCGCTGCAGACCGATGTTCAGTTCGTGACACTTATGCACTTCTCGCAGGTCGATATGTGCGTACTTGCCGGCTTTATAGGACTTGGTGTTTTGACAGGTATCGTAGGAAGCTGTATCTCGCTCAGAAAGCATCTTAGAGCATAAAAAGAGCAAAAGGAGGATCTTATGCAGAACAAAAAATTCAAACGTCTGATATCTTTCTTTACCGCTTTTACTCTTTTGATAGTGACAGCCGTGGCGGTATTCCCGAATTTTGTGGAAGACGTGCATGCGGATGCCGTTATAAACGATGCAACCGTAAAAAAATATGAAGAGCAGCTAGCCGCGATCGCAAAGGAGCAGAACGAGCTTAAGCAGTCTCTTGCAACTACTCAAAAAAATGAAGAAAACGCAAAGGCATACAAGACTCAGCTTGACCGCGATATTGCTCTTTCTCAGGAAAAGATCAGTATCACCAACGCTCTTATAACAGAGCTCGAGGCTAACATCGAAGAAAAGAACGGACAGATAGATCTCAAGACTGCAGATATAGAAGAGCAGTATGAGAATTTGAAGATGTTGCTTCGCATAACATATGAAGAGGGCGACGTCAGCTATCTCGATCTTCTTCTCGGCGCAGAGAGCCTTTACGATTTTCTTGTGCGCGCAGAACGCGTCAGCAGTATCGTAAGTTACAACACACGTTCAATGCAGCAGTATCAATCCGACAAAGCGGCGCTTGAGGACGAGAAGACTGCACTTGACAATCTTCTTGAAAGCCAGAACCTGTACAAGGAATCGCTTGAAAAGGAAGAAGCCGATCTCCAGGCAAAGCAGAAAGAAAACGAGAATTATCTTTCGAGCCTTGCGTGGAGCGAGGAAAAGCTCAAGGCACAGATCCTTGCAAACCAGAAAGAAGAGCAGAAGCTCGATGCCGAGCTTACTGCATACATAAAGGAACAGCAGGCAAAGCTCAACGCGCAGTACTACGGCGGTGAGTTTATATGGCCCGTTGATGCAACAAAGTGGAAACGAATCAGCTCGCAGTTCGGATGGCGCGATCTTTACGGTGTTAAAGACTTCCATCTCGGAATAGATATCCCGTGTTACACCGGTGAGTCTGTCTGGGCATCGAACGGCGGAACCGTAATTCAGGCGACATATCATTGGAGCTACGGAAATTACGTCGTCATCGACCACGGCGGCG
>CAYZHW010000129.1:0-4561 GCA_964478105.1 uncultured Lachnospiraceae bacterium
CCCGAAATAGCCTGGTATGTTGTAGCAACGACCTCTGTGATACCGAACTTCATAAGAGGAGTAAGCGCGGGAACATAGCTCTGGATAGAGCAGTTGGGCTTAACTGCAATAAAGCCCTTCTTTGTTCCGAGGCGCTTTCTCTGGGATTCGATTATAGCAAGATGTCCGTCATTGATCTCGGGAATGACCATAGGAACATCGTCTGTCCATCTGTTCGCGGAGTTGTTGGAAACGACCGGGATCTCAGCCTTTGCATAAGCCTCTTCAAGAGCCTTGATCTCGTCCTTTTTCATATCAACGGCACAGAACACGAAATCGCACTTTGCCTTCATCTCGTCGATCTTCGCGGCGTCGATCACGACCATATCCTTTACGCACTCGGGCATCGGAGCCTTCAGCTTCCAACGCTCGCCGACTGCCTCTTCATATCTCTTTCCGCTTGAACGCGCACTTGCTGCAAGTGCAGTTATCTCAAAATAGGGGTGATTCTCAAGGAGCGTAATAAAACGCTGACCTACCATACCTGTCGCTCCGACAATACCCGCTCTTACTTTTTCCATCTGTGTTTCACCAAAACCTTTCATTCTAAATGATTATATATTCTATCACACACTTACAACTTCGTCAAGCACTCTTCATCAATTATTTTGATATCGGGTTATAGTTTTTTTCTATAGCCTTATTTTCTCCAAATTTTAGCGGGAGCAGGTCTGTATCCCTCGGGAAGATCAAAGGGGTAAAGTCCCTTCGACTTGTTTTTCCAATCGAGCGAGTGGAGATTCGATGCGCCGGCACCGGGAGTGTCCGCATAACAGATCTCGCCTGCAAAAGGACCGTAGGAGACCTTAAAGGACGTATTCGCCTTTACAACGATAAGGTCGTAAAGCTTGGGCTCGATTCCGAAATGACGGAGTATTTGCGGGTCGCCCGACGCGCCGGGCTTCTCGCAGATCATCATATCTATCGTGCCGAAGCTAACAACAGCTGTCTTGCCGCAATCGTTTGCAAATCCCTTGCCTGCTGGTCCTTCCTGAATAAAATGACCGTCGTGGAGCGATCTGACTCTGCCCACCGCCTTAAGAGGTCCGGGCATACCGGGAGTGAACTTTGCGCCTACCTCAAACTCGGCCTCGTTTCCGACGCCGACCTCGAATGCCTTTGCTGCCGCCTCGGGGTCAACAACAAACATACCCATTGTGAGCTTTGAACCGCGCTCCATCATTTTAAGCGCGACCGCGACGCTGTCGCCGACTGCACCGCCGTTGGGCGAGTCCGCCGCATCGGATATGATGACCGGCTTCTTTGATTTATCAGATTCTGCAAAATCGATAACCTCGTCAATGCTCATAAGGTCGGGGAAATATCCGTCTCTGTTATCGAAAAGCTTGCCTGCAAGCTCATCTGCATACTTTTTCGCCGTTTCCTCATCTTTGGCAATCGCAATAACGGTCGAGCCGATTTCGGGAATATCAAGCCAGGGCTGAACGTTGAAGGTTGTGAAATCGAGAAGCGTGCCGTCAGAGATAAGCGACTTGCCGCGCTCGATAACGCTCTTGAAGGGTTCCTCAAGAGATGTGTATCCCGCAGGGGGCGCAAGCATCGAAACGGTGGTTGCCGCAAGATATGTCGGCTCTCCGCGAAGACGTCTTACGCAAAGGGATGCCGCGCGGTATCCTGTCTCATAAAAATCAACGTGGGGATAGGACTGATATCCGCAAAGGATATTTGCCTTACTAAGCATTGTCGATGTAACATTTCCGTGAAGGTCAAAGGAAGCGGCGATCTCCGCATCTTCGCCCACAAGCTCTCTTATATATGTAAGTACCTCGCCGCAGGCGTCGTCAAAACTCTCTGCACACATAGCGCCGTGAAGCGATGCGCAGACCGCGTCGACCTTGCCGCACTTGTCAAGCGTTTCTTTAACACTCTTCTTAAAGAGATCGATGACCTCATCGGTAACGCGTCCGCCCGAGCCGCCGTAAAGTGATATGGAAGGCACTACCTCATAACCCGCCTCCTCGACTGCCTCTATCATTCCATGATATGCGCAGGGGAGCTTTTTGCATATTTCATACGCCTCTTCGCCCTCGGCATAACGGCGTGCCGCAAAAGCATCCACTCCATATAAAATGGGATTAAAAGTATCTGTTTCCTGGTGTATCTCGCAAATGAGGATACGTTTCTTCTCGTTCATTGATGTTTATTCCTTTCGAAAAATGTAATATATCTTATTTTATCACATATGCTATCCCGATTCAAGTATCATTTTGTTTATATTTCCATATTATGATAAAAAAGAAGGTGGTGTTCATAATGACAGTATACACAATAGAGTCGGGCGACTCGCTTTTTTCTGTTGCAAGCAGGTTCGGCACAACGCCGCAAAGGCTCGCCGATGACAACGGCATACCGCCCGGTGCGCCGCTTGTCGTGGGAGAATCGCTTGTAATATCTACTCCGTCCCTCACATACACCGTCCGCGCAGGTGACACGCTTCTCTCGGTCGCACGAGAGTTCGGGGTGAGCGTAAATCAGCTCTGGCGAAACAATCCCGAGCTTCGCGGCACATACAATATAATACCGGGGCAGGTGCTGACCGTCTCGCTCACACCTCCCACGCTCGGTCCACTCTCGACAAACGGATACGCATATACGACTATCAGCGACGAGGTCTTACGTTCCACCCTGCCCTATCTGACATACATAACTCCGTTCTCATACGGTATAAATTCGGAGGGCTCGCTTATCGACCTCGACGACGAGCGCATAATTGAGCTTGCACGCGAGTACGGTGTCGCACCGATAATGCTGATCTCAACGCTGGGCGAAGACGGACTTTTCTCAAGCGAGTGCGCAAGCCTTATTCTTCGTGACAGCGAACTGCAAGCCGCACTCATAGATGAGATAATAACAGTCGCAAGACAAAAAGGCTATGCAGGTATAGATGTAGATTTTGAGTACATCCCCGCCGCCGACCGTGAAAATTATATTACATTCATCGAAAACCTGCGCGCGGCAGCATCCCCTTACGGCTTTGAGGTATGGGTGGCACTTGCCCCCAAGACCTCCGCAGACCAGCCGGGACTGCTATATGAGGCACACGACTATCCGGGACTCGGCGCCGCGGCAGATGCGGTACTGCTTATGACCTACGAATGGGGATACACCTACGGACCGCCGCAGGCGGTAGCACCGCTGGATAAAGTGCGTAATGTGCTCGATTATGCCATCACCGAGATACCGCCCTACAAAATATTTATGGGTATTCCGAACTACGGCTACGATTGGACACTTCCCTTTATTATGGGCGAGTCACGCGCACGCTCGCTCTCAAATCTCGACGCGGTACGCATCGCAAGAGAACGGCAGGCAAGAATTGAATTCGATCCGGTAGCTGCCTCGCCCTTTTTCTATTACTACGACGGACCGACACAGCACGTTGTATGGTTTGAGGACGCACGAAGCATCGACGCAAAGGCACGCACGATCGCAGAATACGGATTTCGCGGCGGCACTGTCTGGAATATTATGAGATTTTTCCCAGGACTTTGGGTGGTGATGAACTCGCTGTTTAGTATAAGGAAGGTGGTATAAAAAATGCGGAGACTTACTGTCTCCGCTTTTTTATCAATAAAACCTTATATTCGCAACGATCTTTCCGAGAACGTTTGCCTCGGGGACGATTATCGGCTCCATCGTCTTGTTTTCGGGTTGGAGTCTGAAATGTCCGTCCTCGCGGTAAAAAGTCTTGACCGTAGCCTCATCTCCGACGATGGCAACCACTATCTGTCCGTTGTCGGCATAGTCGCATTTATCAACGATAACAATGTCCCCGTCAAGGATGCCCGCTTCGATCATACTCGTACCCGAAACCTTGAGCGCAAATAGATTGTCGGCGGTATACTTGCCCTTGTCATCGCAAAAATCAACGTATCCGTCAAAATTCTCCTCGGCAAGGATCGGCTGTCCCGCAGTGACCTTACCAAGAAGCGGTACGCGCACGGGACGTTTGGTCGGAATAACATCCTCGACGCGAAGAGTTCTGCTCTTTCCGTCTTCTTTTTGAATGTATCCTTTGTTTTCAAGCCGGGCAAGATATGTATGTACCGTTGACGTGCTCTTGAAATCAAGCGCCGCCTTTATGTCTCGTATACTCGGTGAATATCCGTTTTCTTTAAGCGTGCTGACGATATAATCAAGCACCGCGCGTTCTCTGTCAGTAAGGTTTTTCATAACAATACCTCAAATAATATTTTGTTGTATACATTATAGCATACTTTCGTTCAAATTGCAAACGTTTGTTCTAAAAATTGAGACAGAATTTTCATTTTTCAAAAGTGTGAATTTGATCATATATTAACGTAATGTTAAATCTGCAAGATTCAATTTTGCCACTTGCATTTTTTTCTAAACTATGATATAATTAATACTGTAGTGTTAATTTTTAAACAAGGAGTTAAAACAATGGTCACAAAGAATGTTCACGTCCTTAATTGGATAGACGAAATGGCTGCTCTCGTACAGCCCGACAAGATCGTTTGGATCGACGGCTCTGAGGCAC
>CAYZHW010000130.1:0-4554 GCA_964478105.1 uncultured Lachnospiraceae bacterium
TTTGATGAGTCGGATCCGTGCCCCTCAAAAGGATCCCGATTTCGTTATGGCAAGGCGCACTGATCCTTGGGGAGAGTATGCGTGGCAGTAATTATTCTAAGAAAGGGTTTGATTATGACAAAAAACAACAAAACGCTTGCCTAGTCCGAGTATGAAGCGGGCAAGGAATACAAGCGAAAGATCGGCCTTTATGAAAACATAAGACAAAACGAGCGTTTTTACAGAGGAGAGCAGTGGAGCTCCGAGAGCTCGGATCTGCCGAAGCCGGTCTTCAATTTTATAAGACGAATTATAGATTATCTTGTTGCCTCTATTTCGCTTACAAACGTTTCGGTTACATACACCGACGAAAGCCTGCCGTTTATTAAAAACGCCGCCGCGGCAAACGCTGTAAAAAAGGGTGTCGATGTGATGAACAAAAATCTCAGATACCGCTGGGAGCGAACGAAGATGGATACTCTTATACGAAATATCCTTCTTGACGCGGCGATCACGGGGGACGGTGTTCTTTATTCGTATTGGGATCCCGATGTTCCTACAGGACAGTCCTATACGGGAGATTTCGTAACCGAAGCTGTGGATAATGTAAATTTCTTTGTCTCAGATGTGAACACAGCGGACGTGCAATCGCAGGATTATATAATACTTGCGGGAAGGAAAAGCGTTAAAAAGCTGAGAGCAGAAGCCGCGCGTGCAGGGCTGTCTGCGTCGGAGATAGCAAAGATAGTACCCGATTCCGATCTTTCGGGGGTATCGGTCGATATGTCCGCGCTTGAGCTTGACGGTAACGAGGAAGCCAAGGCAACGTATCTTATAAAATTCTGGCGTGAGAACGGATATGTTGTGTGGGAAAAGTCTACGCGCGAGTGTGTTATCAAGCGTTGTGTTACCGAATGTAAGCTTTATCCCGTTGCCTATTTCAGCTGGATAAACACGAAAGGGAGCTATCACGGCACTTCTCCCATAACCGGCCTTATTCCCAATCAGCGCTTCATAAACCGTGCATATGCAATGGTGATGAAGCATATGACTGATTCGGCGTTTTCGAAGGTCATATATGATAAATCAAAGATCCCCGAATGGTCGAACGAAGTGGGACAGGCAATAGGTGCCGTCGGCGGCGGAAGCGTTGCAGATGCCGTCTCTGTCGTTGGTACGGGTGAGATGCAGCATGGGTATTTGGAGCTTATCGACAGTGCCATCGCTGTAACAAAGGAGCTTATGGGAGCGACAGACGTTGCGATGGGTAATGTAAACCCCGTAAATACGAGCGCGATCCTCGCACTTCAGGAGGTGTCGGAGATACCGATAAGAAAGATACGAGACACGCTTTATCAGTGCGTTGAGGATATGGCTAATATATGGGCGGATATGATGTGCGCATATTACTCGGAGGGAAGGCTCATCCCGTATGATGCGGACGGGGAGATAGTAACGGATAAGATAGATTATTCGTTTCTCAAGCACTCGCTTATCCACGCGCACGTGGAAGTGGGAGCTGTATCGAAATATTCGGTCATTGCTTCGCTGTCTATGCTCGACAAACTGCTTGACGGCGGATATATAACCTTTGACGAGTATCTTGAGCGTATTCCCGATAATCTTATAGTTGACAAAAAAGGTCTGATGAAGTAAAAGGAGGATCATATGGAAGAAGAGAAGGTATGCGAAACGCAAGAGTGTATCGAAACCGATTCCGAGCGCGCCGAGCGCCTTGAAGGAGAGCTTGCCGCTCTTCGAGCAAGTATAGAAGAGGAAAGAGCGCACAACTCGAGGATGCTTTCTGAGTATTCGGAATTTTCCGAGCTTTTTCCGGACGTCGCGATCGAGAATGTCGGCGAGAGCGTCTGGGAGAGCGTTAAACACGGTATACCGCTTGCGGCGGCGTATGCGCTTTACGACAGAAAAAGATCTGTCGCTGCAAGCGCTGCGCACGCAGTAAACGAAAAAAACAGTGTGGCGTCTACAGGCGCGCTCGGCACCGGTGCGGGAGAGGAGTATTTTTCTGCCGCAGAGGTGCGCTCGATGTCGAAGAGCGAGGTCAGCGCGAACTATGACAAAATAATGGCGAGTATGAAAAAGTGGAAATGATGCTCGCTTAATTTCGCAATCCGGCGAAAGACCGCCGTTTATATAGATTTCCACCATAAACCGCCGTCACAACGGCGCCTGCGGCGGCGGTAAAAAACTTTACGGTGCCGAGAAAGAGAGAATAATATGGCAATAAACAATTTTATCCCTACTGTATGGAGCGAAACACTTTACAGAGAACTCGACAAGGAATATGTTGGAGTAAGACACTGCAACCGAGATTTTGAGGGTGATATCCGCGCTAAAGGCGATACGGTCAAGATCCTCGGTATCGGCGGTGTAAATGTATTCGATTACACAAAGAATACCGATATGTCGGCACCCGAGACGCTTTCCGACAACGTGCGCACGCTCTCTATCGATCAGGCAAAGGCGTTTAATTTCCAGATCGACGACATTGACCGCGCACAGCAGTCTCCCAAGGTAATGAGCGAGGCAATGAGGGCGGCGGCTGCGGCTCTTGCCGATACTGCGGACAGCTACGTGTATTCGCTTTATTCGGGCGTATCCGAGGAAAATACTATCACAAAGACAGGCTTTACGTACTCCGATGTGCTTGATACGCTTATCGATGCCCGCAAGAGACTTCTTGCAAACAATGTGAGCGGCGGTACAGAGACCGTGCTTGAGGTCTCTCCCGATGTCGCGGCACTTATCCTCAAGTCTAAGATACTTGAGTCCGATTCGAACGCGGAGGCGCTTGAATGCGGATATCTCGGCTCGTTTATCGGTTTTAAGATCTACGTATCCAACAATATCGCGAAAGCAGAGGGCGAGGAAGGCAAGGAATATTTCAAGTGCTTTGCGAGAACACGCCGCGCTATCAGTTTTGCAGAGCAGCTCAGCGAGATCGACGCCTACCGCCCCGAGAAGAGATTTGCCGATGCGGTCAAGGGGCTTCACCTCTACGGTGCGAAGATCGTTTATCCGAAGGAGATATTGCTCCTTGACATAAACATCGCGTAAGGCTGAGAATATGAAGTGTAACGAGATCTACGAGGCGGCGCTCTCGTACATCGGAGTCTCGCCATATACAGAAGAGAGCAGCGAGTATGAAAAGCGAGCGCCCTACATAATATGCGCGATCTGCTATGAGCTGTTGTATGCAGACAGGGAATACAGACAGGCAAACGGTGAAGCACGATCGGATGTATGGGAAGGACTCAGTCTTCCGCTCACGGCGAATTTTCCGCTCGCGGACAGGTTTTCTTCTGCAGCGGCTTTCTGTCTCGCTTCCTCGCTTGTAGCGGCGGAAAACGAAAAACTTTCCGATGAATTGTATATGTGATACAACCAAAGTGTCAAGGATATCCTTGGTGAGATACCCGCGGCAACGGGCAAAACGGTGAACGTATATCCCGAATAATAAAAAAGGATCCCGGAAGGGATCCTTTTTGCTTTTACTCTATTGCAAAAGATGTGCGGACATTGTATAATAATATTATCTATCCTTGTCGATATCCATCTGCCCCATAAGCTTCTTATTGAATTCGACAGCGGTGTTATATCCCATCTTCTTCTGACGGTTGTTCATAGCCGCGATCTCAAGAATGATGGCGAGGTTTCTGCCGGGGCGGACAGGGATGGTGATCGAGGGAACGTTGATACCGAGTATCTCAATAGTCTCGTTCTCCAGTCCGAAACGGTCATATGCTTTGCCCTGTACCCAGGGTTCAAGATTGATGATGAGGTCTATACGTTCGGTATTCTTGACAGCACCCATACCGAATATACGGCGGACGTCAACTATACCGATTCCGCGAAGCTCTATGTAGTGTCGGATTATCTCGGGCGCACTTCCGACAAGTGTTTTGGCCGATACTCGCTTTATTTCAACTGCGTCATCCGCTATAAGACGGTGTCCGCGCTTTACAAGCTCGATAGCGGTCTCGCTTTTACCTACGCCGCTGTCTCCGAGGATGAGGATACCTTCGCCGTATACCTCGACGAGTACGCCGTGGCGCGTGATGCGGGGCGCGAGATGAACGTTAAGCGATGCGATAAGCGCCGCCATAAAGTTACTTGTGCTCTCGGGTGTTGAGAAAAGGGGGACCTTGTAGGTTGCCGCATATTCTTTCATCTCATCAAAGATCGGGAGACTTCTTGTTACTATAAGCGCCGCAGGGTGATGCGACATCAGCGCCTCAATGCTTTTTCTTCTTTCTTCATCCGAAAGTTTTGAGAGGTACAGATGCTCGGCGCGGCCGATTATGTGTATTCTTCTCTCATCGAACATATCGAAAAATCCCGTGACCGCAAGACCGGGGCGGTGTACCTCGGAACTTGATATGAGACGTTCTTCGTAATCATCGGGCAGACAGACAGGATCAAGCGGGAATTCGGATTTCTCAACAAGAGATTTGAGCGGTATTGTGTATGCTGTTGTGGATTCCATAGCGACCTCCGACTTTATATTCTTTATTACTATATTACCATAAAATTTCAAGATATGGAATAGGAAAA
>CAYZHW010000131.1:0-4494 GCA_964478105.1 uncultured Lachnospiraceae bacterium
TGATCTTCTGAAAATATTGGAAGTATACGTTATAACTCTTCCCGATGCCGATCAGGCAATGCTTTCCGAAGGGATCCGCGCTTCGTCAAGGATGGAACTCGTATCGCTTGTACAGGATTATACAAGTTGATGCGATCATCTCAAAGCAACGTTATCCTCGCCGATCAGCTCACGCAATTCTCTAAGCGTAAAATCGTTCAAAGCAAGTCCGATATTATTTATCTTTATATACTTCTTAGTTAGCATATCAAAAAGATATACCGTAACCTCTCCCGTGAATATTTCAATGAAGCTGAGCACGCGCTTTGCTTCAGGCGAATCTGTACCGGGTACTCGCAGATAGATGCGCTTTTCTTTCTTCTCCGGCTCCGCTTGCGCGGCAACTTCTTTTACGACTGTCTTTACGGCAGTCGTTTTTTTGCTGTTTTCAACAAGCTCGCAGGCAGAGTTCAAAAGTATCTTCGGTGTTCCCTCTTCCCGCGCGGACACAGTTCCCTCTACAGATATAATGTTATCGGCAAAAAGGAGATGTTCAAAACGCGAAAGCTGCTTTGGGAAGACGATTATTTCGATCTCGGCATATCTGTCTTCGATAGTTACAAACGCCATTTTTTCATTGTTTTTGGTGTTTTTTAAAGTTCTCGAAGTAATTATACCCGCTACGACCACCTTCTGTTTGTCGCTGTAAACAGGAGCATCCGTCGCGCTTTCGCCATCAAAAGAAGAAAGTATATCACAGACACTGTCCGGAGATAGCTCTTCAAGAGACATACTGTATCCGTCGAGCATATGCCCGGAGAAATAAAGTCCGGACACCTCTTTCTCATAAAACAGCTTTTCTTTTAGAGACAGATCCGGTATCTGAGGATATTCATACTCGATAGACACCGATGATGTGCCCGTATTCTGCTGCGGAGAGAAGATATCCATCTGTCCGCTTATATTATTGTGATTCTTGTTGTTGTTTTGCTCTATGATCTTTTCGTATGCCGCGAGAAGTCGGCTTCTGTATATGCCAAGGCCGTCAAACGCACCGCTCTTGATAAGCGATTCTATCTGACGCTTGTTCATATCATATTTTGACATTCTTTCAATAAAGGAATCAAAAGAAGTAAACTCACCCAAACCTCTCTCGTGAATTATGTTCGCGATAAACTGCTCACCCACGTTCTTTAGTCCCAAAAGACCAAAACGAATATCTTCATCCACAACGTGAAAGTTGAGCATACTCTTATTTATATCGGGAGGGAGCACACGGATCCGCTTTTTGGTACACTCTCCGATATATTCTGCCATTTTCGGACCGCTTCCGAGAACGGAAGTCAAAAGCGCAGACATATATTGCTTTGTGTAATGCGCTTTAAGATACGCAGTTCTGTATGATATAAGCGCATACGCCGCCGCATGGCTTTTATTGAAAGCATAATTTGCAAAACTGCTCATATCGTCAAAGAGCTTTGTTGCCGCTTCTTTTGATATTCCTTTTTGAGCGGCGCCTGATATGAATGTCTCTCTCTCCGCTTCAAGCACATCAGCTTTCTTTTTGGACATTGCACGGCGAACGAGATCCGCTCGTCCGAATGTGTAGCCTGCAAGCTCACGGAATATGCGCATTACCTGTTCCTGATACACGACGCATCCGTATGTTGAACGCAGTATCGGCTCAAGCTCAGGTATGTCGTACACTATTTTGGAAGGATCCGCCCTGCATTCTATATATTTTGGAATAGAGTCCATAGGTCCCGGTCTATAAAGAGCAATTGCCGCAAGGATATCGTCAATATTCTCGGGCTTCATCATTTGAAGCATCTGACGCATACCGGAAGACTCGAGCTGAAAGACTCCGTTGGTCGCCCCTTGCGAGATAAGCTTGTACGTATCCGCATCATCGATCGGAACAAGAGATATATCAAAATCAGGCTTTTCTTCCCTTATCTGCATTTCCGCTTCGTGGATGATAGTTAAGTATCTTAGTGCGAGAAAATCAAATTTAAGATATCCGAGCTTAGCTACGGTATCCATATCGTACTGTGTCACAACGACTCCGTTGCTCACCGAAAGCGGCACCGATGATGAAAGCTCCATATCGGTGATAACAACTCCCGCGGCGTGTACCGATATGTTTCTGGGCATTCCTTCTATAGCACGCGCTGTATCGATAAGTTTTTTTACGCTCTCGGACGAGTCATAAAGCTCGGCGAGACGGCGCTCCTTCATTGCTTTTTCAATAGTTATATCAAGCTCGCGAGGTATAAGGTTTGCAACAACATCAACATCGGCGTACGCCATACCAAGCGCACGTCCGACATCGCGTATTGCAGCACGCGCCGCAAGTGTACCGAAGGTTATTATCTGAGCTACGTGATCCTTGCCGTATTTTTCGGATACGTGAGCGATTACCTCGTCCCGTCTGTCATAGCAAAAATCTACGTCAATATCAGGCATACTTATTCTCTCGGGATTAAGAAATCTCTCGAACAGAAGCTCATATTTCACAGAGTCGACGTCGGTTATACCGATAAGATAAGCGACAAGGCTTCCCGCGCCGGAGCCTCTTCCGGGGCCAACCGGTATGTCTTTGCTCTTTGCAAACGCTATATATTCTCTGACTATCAAAAAATAGTCGGAGAAGCCCATCGAGTCTATAACAGAAAGCTCATAATCAATGCGCTCATTGTACTCTTCTTTTGTATGTTCGGCATCAAAGGATATATAGCCCTCGGCGATACGCTTATCAAAGCCTTTATATGCAAGTGCACGAAGAAGCTCCCCCGCGCTCAGATTACTGTCAGACTTGTACGTCGGAAGAAAATGACGGTCGAAGTCAAAATCAAAATTGCACATATCAGCGATCTTCTGCGTGTTTTCTATCGCAGACGGATACTCAGAGAAGATCGACTCCATCTCGTACGTGCTCTTGTAATAAAACTCATCGGTCTCAAAGCCAAGCGGTCTGCCGTCGGCTATCACATTATTAGTTTGAATACACATAAGGATGGCCTGTGTCTCAGCGTCAGATTTTCTTAAGTAGTGCACGTCATTTGTGGCGACGAGCGGGATGCCGTATTTTTTCGATATATCAAAGATCGCGGAATTGACGATCTTTTGCTCCTCTATTCCGTGATCCTGTATTTCAAGGTAAAAATTGTCCTTTCCGAAGATGCGCGAAAGCTCAAGAGCATATCTCTCTGCCTCTTCGATATTAGCACGGATTATTGATTTAGGGATATAGCCTGCAAGACACGCAGAGAGCGCAATAAGTCCTTCGCTGTGCGCGCGAAGCAACTCCATATCGATTCGCGGCTTGGAGTAGAATCCCTCTGTAAAGCCGAGCGACACCATTTTTATAAGATTCTTATATCCCGTTTCATTCTTTGCGAGAAGAACGAGATGGTAGCTTGATCCCTCTGTCGAGTGTACTTTGTCAAAACGCGAAGCGGGAGCGACGTAGACCTCGCAACCTATAATAGGCTTGATATTCTGCTTCTTGCATTCAAGATAGAAGGACACAGCCCCGTACATTACGCCGTGATCGGTAATGGCAACGGCACTATGGCCGTTTTCTTTTGCCATTTTGGGTATTTCGGAAACACGGCACGCGCCGTCAAGTAAACTATACTCACTGTGAAGATGAAGATGTACAAATCCCGACACGCACCATACCTCCTTGATCTACATTTTTTCAGCAATTTCTATAATTTTGTTGAGCCTGTGATTTATCCCCGATTTCGAGATCGGCGGATTCATCATAGCACCAAGCTCCGAAAGTGATACTCCCTTGTATTTGATACGAAGCTCAGCGGTCTCACGAAGCTCATTCGGCAGTGCTGATAGCCTGTCCATAGACTTAAGCTTTTCTATAGCATCAATGTGCTTTCCCGAAGCCGACACTGCTTTGGCAATGTTATTTGCCTCGCAATTTGCGATCCTGTTTTCGTTATTTCTTATCTCGCGGATTATCTTGCTGTTCATTATCTCAAACATAGCTCGCTTCGCGCCTATAAAAGCAATAAAATCCTCGATAGTTGAGCTCTCTTTGGAATAAAGAGCTACACGGTCTTTTCTTTGAACCGTTCTCATATTTATGCCGTTTTCAAAAAGAAGAGATGCGGTCTTTTCTAGCATCTCTATTGATGAAAATGATAATTCAAGATGAAAAGCGTTATTGGGATTTGTTATGCTTCCCACGGACAAAAACATTCCGCGAGCAAAGGACGCCGCGCAGTGGGGACATTTAAATTCCACTGCTTCCGATATCTCCTCATCAGAGATACGAAACTTCAGTATTATTTCTTTAGCACGCTTTTTTGTTATCGCCATACGGTATTTCTTTTTTCTGTTAAGTATCACCGTCTCGCTCGAGTCAAAGCCGCCAAAAAGCTCGCAAGCGAGCTTTTTGGCAACCTCGCACAAAGTAATCGAATCTGTTTCGAATATTATTCTTTCGGGGTCGGTAACATCTGAATTGCAAAATATTCCGTACGCGAGAGCCTT
>CAYZHW010000132.1:0-4484 GCA_964478105.1 uncultured Lachnospiraceae bacterium
TAAAAATGACAAACAATGAAAGAGGTGCAAACTAATGGATATAAAGAAAATTCTATGTGCAGTGGACCATACACTTCTTCGTCAGGACTCGACCTGGGAAGAGATCAAATCTATCTGCGACGACGGGATCAGATACGCGACAGCATCGGTCTGCATCCCCGCATCTTTTGTAAAGGATGCAAAGGAATATGTGGGAGATAAGCTCGCCATCTGCACTGTTATCGGATTCCCGAACGGATACAACACGACCGCGGCAAAAGTATTTGAGGCCAAAGATGCGGTAGAAAACGGTGCCGACGAAGTAGATATGGTGATCAATGTCGGACATCTCAAGGACAAAAAATACGACCTTATTCTTGATGAGATAAAGGCAATAAAAGCAGCCTGCGGTGACAAGATCCTCAAGGTCATCATCGAGACTTGCTTGCTTACAGACGAAGAAAAGATCAAAATGTGCGAGATCGTTTCGGCATCGGGTGCAGACTTCATCAAGACATCTACAGGCTTTGCGGGCGGCGGTGCTACATTTGATGATATCAAGCTTTTTGCTTCTCACACAGCACCTCACCTCAAGATAAAGGCAGCGGGCGGAATAAAGTCGCTCGAGGACGCAGAAAAATTCCTTGAGCTCGGCGCATCCCGTCTTGGAACAAGCTCTGTTGTAAAGATCGTAAAAGGCTGGGAAGTCAAAGGATATTAAAGGAGAATAAAATGAAAAAGAAAACACCTCACATAGTCCCCGCGGAAGGTACGGGATTTGCAAAGACCGTTCTTATGCCGGGCGACCCCATAAGATCAAAATATATCGCAGAAAACTTCCTTGAAGACGCTGTCCTTGTCAACAACGTACGCGGTATTCAGGGATATACGGGCAAATACAAGGGTGTAGAGGTATCGGTCATGGCAAGCGGAATGGGAATGCCCTCGATGGGCATCTATTCCTACGAGCTTTTCACGGTATTTGATGTCGACAACATCATACGCATTGGCTCGGTCGGCGGTATTAACCGCTCGCTTAAGCTTCTTGATGTTGTTGCGGGAATCGGTGCATGCACGGATTCAAACTACGCTATGCAGTACCGTCTGCCGGGAATATTTGCGCCTACAGCATCATACAAATTGCTTAAAGTTGCCGAAGAAGCGGCAAAGGAACTCGGAAAGGAAATGAAGATCGGCAATCTTCTATCCTCGGATATGTACTACGACGACGCAAACTCGGGTATGGATTGGGAGAAGATGGGTGTGCTTGGAGTGGAAATGGAAGCTGCCGCGCTCTATATGAACGCCGCACGCACGGGCAAGAACGCGCTTGCGCTCTGCACGGTATCCAATCTTATTTTCGATCTTTCAAAGGAGCTTACCGTGGTCGAGAAGGAGACCTCACTCTCGGATATGATAACCATAGCACTTGAGACAGCAATAAAGCTTTGATATGGGCAATAAATTTGTAACCTATACAGAATTCGGAGCAAAGGGCGACGGGATCACAGATGATTTCGCCGCCATTTGTGCCGCTCACGAATATGCAAACGCACATTCACTTCCTGTTGTGACCGATGACTCCAAGACATATCTTATAAGAGATACGCTCTTAGACGGGGTGCCGCGATCGGTTATGATAATGACCGACACCCTATGGGGCAGCTCGCGCTTCGTTATCGATGATACCGACGTGGATTTCTTCGACGGCACGGGTACGTCCCTTGCTCCGATCTTCAAAATAGTATCTCCGTACGAGCCTACAGAGATCACCGATCCCGCGGTTCTGTCGCGCTTTTCGAGTATCGGCGAAGCTACGAAAAAATTGGGGTTCGGTCTCGGATATCCCGCGCTTGTCGTCGTATACAACGACGATCACACGGTATATCACAGATACGGTTCATTTTATGTCTCACGCGGAGGACAATGCTCGCCCATGCACGAGGTATTGCTTCTTGACAAGGACGGCAACATAGACGCGTCCACGCCGTTTATGTTCAATTACGAGCAGGTCACAAGGGTTACTGTAATACGATGCGATATTGCTCCCATAACACTTAAGGGCGGCATATTTGTAACGCGGGCAAGCCGTAAAAAAGCGTATTACAAGGACAGCGGCAAGAGAGCAAAATATTTTATGAGAAATATTTATATAAACCGTTCTTTTGCAACGCTTGACGGTATTGAGCACTATGTTGAAAACGAGGTCTCGCTCTCGGAATTTATGAAAAACGATCACCCTGGTGCGCACTATTTCGGCTTCTATCACGCCGAGCTTGCAAACGAGGTGACGCTTAAAAACTGTGTTCTGACCGCAAGAAGAAGCTATCGCTTCTCAACCTATGAATTTTACGCAAGCCGTGTAAATAAGATATCTCTTATCGGCTGCACACAGTCGAACTTCACTATGACCGACGAAAATGGCAACGAGGTCTCAAGTATGTCTCCGTCGCCTGACACAAAATGGTCGCGCTGCTGGGGCATTGGCGGTACGAACTTCTGCAAAAATATGGAGTATGACCGTTGCACACTCTCTCGTTTTGACGCACACCAAGGTTTATACAATGGCAAGGTAAGCAATTCAAAAATCAATTTCATGGAAGTCATAGGCAAAGGAGATCTGACATTCGAAAATGTTGAGTGGTACTCTCCCGCACCAGGAATTTACAACAGCTTTGTGTATCTGCGTGAGGATTACGGATGCACCTGGGACGGTACGATAACATTCAAGGACTGCACGATGCACGTAAGTCCGGGTAAGGCATGTGTCTTCTACTATTACTACACAAATTGGGATTACGGATACACGTGTCATTTCCCGAACCTTCTCATTGACAATATGAAGATAGTCGGACTTGATGCAGGCGAAAAAATTCATATCGTAAACGAAAAAGGCAGTATTTTGCGCGAGCCCGATATGCATCTTCCGAAGACAAGATACGTTCCTATGAAGCATCATAGCGGCAAGGATGATGAAAACAATATGACAAACGCAAACCCCGTTGTTCCGCCGAAGTTTATAAGGATCCTCAACAATATCTACGGATACGAATTCATCCTGCCGCACTGCGACTTTTTTGAAAAGGCCGAAAAGGTCGGCGTAACAGAAAAAACATTGTGACATAAAAAAGACCGCTTCGGCGGTCTTTTTTCGCGCAAACAAAAAAACATGAAATTATTTATCTTTTGTATGTTTTTACAATCTTTATTGTATATTTTTACAATCTTTGCAACCATCTATTGACAAGCAAAAAATTACATGGTACATTAACCTTAAAGTACGATGTACGCTCAACTTTTTCAAGAGAGAGAGAAATACTCCTATGAAGATCATCAATTACGACAAAAACACCAAGGTCGGCGGCAAGTTTCCCGAGATAAAAAAGCTCGGTTTTTGCAGTCCCAATGCCGAAATGACCCCGTTTGTATGGAAAGGCAGGCTTATGCGCCTTGAGCTGTGCTGGGGAGGCGGTTCCGCCAAAGCCGTTCATTCTTTGGTACGAGACGTTGAAACAGGTGAAGTTATTTCCCGTACCGCATACGGAATGTGCTATACATCGGGATATCTTGAAGGCGACACCTTCTACGTTCTCGGAACGGTAGGACACGAGCCGAGCTTCAGCGGAGATACCATAAGAATTTTTTCTACAAAGGATCTTGTAAATTGGGATGAGCGGGAGTTCTTTCACCGCAAAGGATGGGAATTCTTCAACACCTCTCTTGCAAAAGGAGATGACGGACACACTCTTCTTGAGGTCGGTTCTTCTCCGGAGGATGACGTCGGCGTACCATTTACCGCTTACTTTGCAAAATTTACCGATATGATCAATTGGCAGATGATGCCCTTTGATACTGCATTCCCAAAGGATCAGTACATCGGTGCGCCCTATATGCGTTTCCATAACGGATATTATTACATTTTACTTTTGCTTCGCCTTCCCTTCAGACGCTTTGCACACTACATCTTCAGAACAAAGGATTTCTCAGAGCTTGAAGTGGGGCTTCATAATCCCATTCTTATGCCGTCGAACGAAGACCGTCAGCTGTCCGAGAACGGAAAGCTCGTGTATGACCCGGCGTACGAAGACCGCCTGCTTCACGGTCTTTGCTGCAACAACTGCGACATAGATATGTGCGAATGGCAAGGAAAGACCTATATAAATTACTGCACAGGTAACCAGCTCGGCACGGCAGGATATATGTGCGAAGCGGCTTGTAATATGCCGATAGGCGATTTCCTCGAGGGATATTTTAAGTAAAAAGCTAAAAACCGACAAGCAATGCTTGTCGGTTTTGTTGTCTTGGATGAAGGGACTTGGTCTCGTCGCGACATCGCAAAGCCGAAGCTTGATTTCGGCTTTGCTACGCTCCTCGGTCATCGCGGCTCTGACGTGCCACCGGCACGTCATTCACTACCGCTCTCTTCAAGTCCCAATGACCAATACAAAAGGCACCCTTTGGGGGTGCCTTTTGTATTGGTGCGCCAGAGCATTCTATAATCGAAC
>CAYZHW010000133.1:0-4481 GCA_964478105.1 uncultured Lachnospiraceae bacterium
ATCCCCGTTTGTATGCACAACGTACCCGATGCGGACATCTTCCGTCCCGCGGTATGGGGTGCATTCGGTATGGATAAAGAAGGACAGGACTACCGCGCTTGTTCAGCCTTCGGTGCAAGATTTGCAAAAGGTAAAAAGTAATGGGAAAGAATTACGTAATAGGAATAGATTTCGGTACGCTCTCGGGCAGGACGGTGCTCTTTGACGCCAAGGACGGCCGCGAGATCGCCGTATCAGAGCTTGCATATCCACACGCAGTAATGGATAAAGCACTCCCTTCGGGTAAAAAGCTGCCCGACAAATTCGCGCTCCAACACCCCAAGGATTATCTCGATGTGTTGCGCACCACCATCCCCGATGTACTTACAAAAGGAGGCGTTTCGGCAGAAGATGTCGCAGGCATCGGCATAGATTTTACCGCCTGCACACTTCTGCCCGTAGATGAGAACGGCACGCCACTGTGTATGATCGAAAGGTTTTCCGACGACCCCCACGCATATGTCAAGCTCTGGAAGCACCACGCGGCACAAGCTGAGGCGGACGAGGTCACAAGAGTTGCACACGAACGAAGCGAGGATTGGATAGACACCTTCGGCTCCAAGATATCGTCCGAGTGGGCAGTACCGAAGATTCTTGAAACACTTCACAAAGCACCCAAGGTCTACGAAGCGGCAGGCCGTTTCTATGAAGCGGGCGACTGGTTATCACTTGTGCTCACGGGCGAAGAGAGCCACGCGGCGGCATTCGCGGGATATAAGGCGTTCTGGCGCGCGGGAATAGGATATCCCACAAAGGAATATTTCAAGGCTCTCGACCCGAGACTCGAAGATCTCATCGGCACGAAACTCTCGTCCGAGGTCCGCACGGTCGATAAAATTGCGGGGAGGATAAATGAGTCGGGCGCGGCTCTTACAGGGTTAAAGGCAGGTACTGCCGTAGCGCTCCCGATGATAGACGCACACGCCGCACTCCCTGCAATAGGTGCGGTAAATGCGGGCGATATCGTTATGATAATCGGTACGTCCTCCTGCCACATTATGCACGGAGAAACAAAAGCAGACGTGCCGGGTATCTGCGGATATGTCGAGGACGGCGTCATTCCAGGATGCACCACCTATGAGGCGGGACAGTCTTGTGTCGGTGACGGCTTTGCCTGGTTTGTCGATAATCTCGTACCAGCCGCTTATACAAAAGAAGCGGAGGAAACGGGCATTTCGATACACAAGCTCCTTCGCGAGAAGGCATCCGCGCTTGAGGTAGGCGAGAGCGGACTTATAGCTCTCGATTGGATGAACGGCAACAGAAGCGTGCTCAACGACGCCAACCTCTCGGGAATGATACTTGGTCTTACGCTCGGTACACGTGCAGAGGAAATATACCGTGCACTGCTTGAAGCGACCGCATACGGCAGCCGACTTATTCTCGAGCAGTTTGAGAAAAACGGACTTGAGACAAAAGAGATACATGCGGCGGGCGGAATTGCAAAAAAAGACCCGCTTATGATGCAGATCTACGCAGACGTGCTGAAAAAACCGATATATATCGCTGACACAACACAAGCGGGCGCTATCGGCAGTGCCATATACGCCGCATATGCCGCAGGAATGTACACAAGCATAAATGAAGCGGCAAAGACGCTCGGAGCAAAATGCTCGACAAAGTATACACCCATTCCCGAAAACTCCGAAAAATATGAAAAGCTCTACAGAGAATACGTAAAGCTTCACGATTATTTCGGCCGCGGCGAAAATGATGTAATGAAGAGATTGAGATAAAGTAAAATCATTGCAACCATTTGGTTGCAATGATTTTTATTTTTCGCCTTTTATCGTAACATTTCCTTCTATAAGATCACATTTTACACTGCCGCATACGACATTTCCTTCGATCTTTCCCGCCTCAATGGTATCTGCCGTTATATCTCCTTTGGCATTTACATCACCAAATATCTTTCCTCCCGAAACTATATCTCTGCCCGCAACACAACCGCCGCAGATCTCCGTTCCGACAACAATGTCGCCGTCGGCACAACATCCGCCCGTAATTCCCTTGCCGACAACAATGTCGCCGTCGGCATTACAGCCTCCCGCAACAGACCCCTCAACAGAAATATTACATTCGCAGGTAACGGCTTTTGCATCACCTTTTACAACAAAAGTGAATTTTTCAAGCAATTCAGGCTCTTGCACGATAGTTCTGCCGTCAAATACAACACCGCGAATGACACCGTCGTCTTCCCACGGAAGTTCATTCATAATTACTGTTTTATACTCAAAGTAATTGTGCGAAAATAAAGCATCAATAGTAATTTCAAAAAGGTCCGCAAGAACAGGCAAAAATGTAATATCGGGTGCTGCCTTGACCGTTTCCCATTTTGATACCGCTTGCGAGGTGATACCAAGTCGTTCCGCAAGCTCCTCTTGAGTAAGTCCGATCCGCTTTCGGTTGTTTGCTATGTTATATGCCAAAACTGTATTGATATTGTCCACAGTAATGCCTCCTTTTCTGAAGTAAGTATATCATAAAACAATATAATATATCAAATAACCAAAGGTTGACTTGATACAACCATTGGTTGTATCAAGTCAACCTTTTACATTCTCATTTTCTTTATTCTCTCTTCGTCAGGGGTTACATATGCGGTCCAGTTGGTAGCGTAAGTGACATAGCCTGGTTTTGTGCCGCGCGGCTTTTTGATATGCCTTATCTTGGTGTAATCTACCGCGATATTGTCGCCGCCCTTTGCCTTTGAATAGTATGCGGCTATCTCCGCCGCCTCGGTGAAGTCTGCCTCGCCCGGCTCATCCTCGCCCGAAAGCATTACAACGTGCGAGCCGGGTTGATTTTTAACGTGGAACCACCAATCGGTATTTTCTGCGAGTTTGAAGGTAACATACTCATTCTGCGTGTTGTTCTTTCCGCAGAGCACCGTATATCCGCCCGTGGTCTTAAACTTTGCGATACTCGGCTTTGTGCTCTTGGCCGCGGTGTAATTCTTCATTCTCGAAGCATATCCGCTGCGGTATAGCTCGTCGCGAATCTCGCTCATATCACTCTCACACTCGGCGCGTGAAAGCGCCTCTTGCACTGTGCTTATATATTCGAGCTCGGATGCCGCTATCTTCATCTGCTCCGCGATCTCTACCAGAGCATTCTTGGACTTATTGTAAAGCTTGTACATTCTCTGCGCGTTTGCGGCAGGCGTGAGCTTTTCGTCAAGCGTTATCTCGTACTCAGGGAACGCTCCGTTTTCATCGGGCTCGGCATAATAATCGACGAGCTTAACGCACTTTGCGCCCCTCTGCAACATATGGATATTGGCGGTGATAAGGTCGCCCTGCTTTTTGTATTTTTCGCCCTTTTTGTGGTCCTCAAGCTCACGTCGCTGGGCATCGAGTTTCTTTTTCAAACGCGATTCGGCATTTGAAAGTAAGCGTGAGATGTCGGATGCGTGCCGGCGTATTCTTTGCTCGCGGTCGCGCGTCTCAAAAAACAGGTCAAAAAGCGCGCAAAACGAATCGACGTGACGCACCTCGTATCCGTTTCCGTACTGTTTTATATCTATAAACGAATACTCTATCGGCATACCGCTTGCGTCAAATATGACGGTCGGCGTGTAGTCGTTGTTTTTTATTCTCTCAACAACCGACGAAAAAGGCTTCCACAAGTCATCTGCACCGACGTAGCGAAGGGGCGTGTCGGCGTGCCTCGTTGCCGCAAAGGCTATCTCTCTTGCCACTATCGGTGCTATACCGAGAAAGCTTGAGGTGATAAACCTGTCGGCGGCAACATCGTCCTGCGTTTCATTATATATTCTCACAAAATCCGACTCATCGCACGCAAGCGGATCACATTTATCTTGACTCGGCGGTGCTTCGTATATCATTCCCGGAAGTATCTGTCTCTTCTCGCTTGCGGATATACCTATGAGCTTCATAGCCGAAACGATCTTATCATCCGCATCGGTGAAAATGAGGTTGCTGTACTTGCCCATTAGTTCAACGACAAGCTTTTTCTTTGCAGAAAAGCCCATTTCGTCGTATCCGTCAAACTCAAGTACAAGCGCGCGGTCAAAACCGATCTGGCGCACATCCGAGAGCTTTGCGCCCGAAAAATGCTTGCGCAAAAGCATACAGAGCATCGGCGCCTTCTGCGGATTTTCCTTTTGAAATTCGGTAAAGCCGATACGCGGATTGTTAGAGCCCGCGTTTATCATAAGGCGGCGGTTTCCCTCTCTTGAGTGAAGAATGAGATGTATCTCGTCGCGCTCAGGCTGGTAGACCTTCTCGACCTTTGAGCCTAACGCTTCGCTTTTTATTTCATTTATCACTGCGGCAAGCATACCTGCATCAAATGCCATTTTCTTATCCTTTCCGTCTTACGATATATTCGTAGCACTTCCCTATCTCGCAAAATCCCGCAGATAAGGCAACCTTCTTTGATCTTTCATTGGTTTCGGCGCAAAGATATCGCACCGCGTC
>CAYZHW010000134.1:0-4448 GCA_964478105.1 uncultured Lachnospiraceae bacterium
GTGATCTCGGGACCGCCGCCGTGCACGAGCACGACCTTGACCCCGATAAGCGAAAGGAGAACAACATCTCCCATAACCGCTTTTTTGAGATCCTCGTTTATCATTGCGTTTCCGCCGTATTTTATAACGACGATCTTATCGTAATACTCTTTTATGTAAGGAAGCGCTTTTATAAGCACTTCGGCGCGTTGTGTGTTTGATATTTCCATTATGTTCTGTAATCTCCGTTTATCTTTACGTAATCGTAAGTGAGGTCGCAGCCCCAGGCGTGCGCTGTGGCGTCACCGGATTTAAGATCGATCTTAATGTATATCTCGCTCTCAAGAAGGATCTCTTTTGCCTTCTCTTCCGAGAAATCTACGCCTGCACCGTTCTCGCATACCTTGATCTCGCCCTTTGCGGATTCAAACCAAACATCGATCTTTGTAACATCAACGTTTACGCCCGAGTAACCGATTGCGCAAAGTACGCGTCCCCAGTTTGCATCAGCGCCAAACATTGCAGTCTTAACAAGGCTCGAGCAGATAACGCTCTTTGCAACCGTTCTTGCGCAATCCACGCATTTAGCGCCCCAAACATCACATTCAAGAAGCTTTGTCGCGCCCTCGCCGTCAGCGGCGATAGCTTTGCAGAGGTGAGTCGTTACAGCATTGAGCGCCTTTTTGAAGATCTCATACGCCTCTCCCTCTTCTGTTATGCGGGTATTTCCTGCTTCACCGTTTGCCATAATAGCAAGCGTGTCATTTGTGGAAGTATCTCCGTCTATGCTTATCATATTGAAGGTGTCATCGGCATCGGCCTTGAGCGCCTTCTGAAGAAGTGCCGAATCTATTGCAACGTCGCTTGTCAAAAACACGAGCATCGTCGCCATATTGGGATGGATCATTCCCGAGCCCTTTGCGATACCGCCGATATGGCAGGTAACACCGTCAAGCTCAAAGCTGACCGCTATCTCTTTCATTTTAACGTCGGTCGTCATGATCGCACTTGCCGCATCCGCGCTTCCGTCATCCTTAAGAGCAGCTACGAGCTCACCCATCGAATTCTTTATAGGATCTATACTTAGAGGCTGACCGATAACGCCGGTAGATGCCACGATAACATCATTTGCCGCAACATCGGTAGCCGATGCAACGAGCTCGCACATCTTCTGCGCGATCTCAACACCGTTTGCATTGCAGGTGTTAGCGTTTCCGCTGTTGCAGATGACCGCTCTTGCGTATCCGTCGGAAATATTTTCTTTTGTAACTATTATAGGCGCGCCCTTTACAAGGTTGGTCGTGTAGATCGCCGCGGCATTTGCACGTGTCTTACTGACTATAAGCGCCAGATCTTTTTTTGTTTTGTTCTTGCGGATACCACAGTGCACTCCGCTTGCCATAAAGCCTTTGGGAGCACAAACACCGCCGTTTACATATTTCATTTATCTAACCTCTCAAAATATTGTAATTATAAAACCAATCCTTCGGTCTCATCCGCTCCGATGTTGATATTCATACACTGGATAGCTGCGCCCGAAGCGCCTTTTCCGAGATTGCAGAAGAGCGCTGTGATCTGCGGTCTTTCATCATTTCCCGCAACGATGATCCTCATTTTGTCCTTCCCCGAAAGAGCATTTGCATAGAGAAATCCGTCCTCTGTTCCCTTTTCTTTGTATGCATCGACCGTGATTATCTTTGAGCCCGAGTAATAGTCTGCATAGAACTCACGAAGTTCCGACGGACACATAGTTTTTTTCATAAGGCTCGCAAAAAGCGGTACCGTCACTGCCATTCCGCTGTAAAAATCACCGACTATCGGATTGAAAGCGGGTGCCGCGCTAAGTCCGCAGATCTTCTTCATTTCGGGAAGATGCTTGTGAGAAGCTGCGAGCGCATACTGCGAAGGTGCTTCGTACTTTACATCCCGCGCCTCATCCTCGTAATTTTTTATCATACCCTTTCCGCCGCCGCTGTAACCCGTAAGTGAGTGGCAGACGATGGGATAGCTTGCGTCGATTATGCCGGAGGCTACGAGCGGATAAACTATAGCCGCAAATCCGCTCGCATGGCATCCGGGGTTAGCAATTCTTTTACTGTTCTTTATATTTTTTCTGTGGGCATCCGAGAGTTCCGGAAAACCATACGCCCACGCATCGTCGGTCCTGTGCGCAGTCGACGCGTCGATTATAACGGTCGTATCGCTTGTACAGAGCGACACGGACTCACGCGCCGCGTCATCGGGCAGGCAAAGGAAGCTCACGTCCGAGCTGTTTATCATCTCGGCACGATAGCCGGGATCCTTTCTTTTATCATCATCGAGTATCATAAGCTCGATATCTTTACGGGCAGCAAGTCTGTCTGCAATACGAAGACCCGTGGTTCCCGCAGAACCGTCGATAAATACTTTTGTCATTTCAGTTCCTTATTTCTTGTTTTTGTTTTTTGCTTCAACCATTGCCTTGACCTTGATCGGAAGACCGAAGAGGTTGATGAATCCTGCTGAATCCTTCTGATCGTATGCGCCGTCGTCGTCGCCGAACGAAGCGATCTCGTCGTCATAGAGAGAGAACGGAGAAGTTACGCCCGCATTTATGATATTGCCCTTGTAGAGTTTGACCTTAACGTCACCCGTAACGGTCTCCTGAGTCTTATCAACAAAAGCGGAAAGAGCTTCACGAAGAGGTGTGAACCACTGACCGAAGTATACGAGCTCACCGAATTTCTGAGCAACGAGTTTCTTGTAGTGCGATGTGTCGCGGTCAAGTGTAAGTGTTTCGAGTATCTCGTGAGCCTTGTAAAGGATAGCTCCGCCGGGAGTCTCGTAAACACCGCGGCACTTCATACCGACAAGGCGGTTCTCAACGAGGTCAAGAAGCCCCACACCGTTCTTTCCGCCGAGTTCGTTAAGAGTCTCAACGATCTTAAGTCCGTCCATCTCGACACCGTCGATAGCGGTAGGAACGCCTTTTTCAAAATGAATTGTAACATATGTAGGTGTATCGGGAGCCTCTTCGGGAGAAACGCCCATCTCAAGGAAGCCGGGCTTTGTGTAAAGCGGCTCATTTGCGGGATCCTCAAGATCCATCCCCTCGTGAGAGAGGTGCCAGAGGTTCTTATCCTTGGAGTAGTTTGTCTCACGGTTTATCTTAAGCGGGATGTTGTGAGCCTCCGCGTATTCAATCTCCTCTTCACGCGACTTGATGTCCCAGACTCTCCAAGGAGCGATGATCTCCATATCGGGAGCAAACGCCTTGATAGTCAGCTCAAAACGCACCTGGTCGTTTCCCTTGCCCGTGCAACCGTGGCAGATAGCGTCGGCGCCTTCCTTCTTTGCGATATCAACAAGTCCCTTTGCTATGCAAGGACGTGCGTGAGATGTACCGAGGAGGTAGCTCTCATAGTCAGCGCCGGCTTTAAGGCAGGGCCAGATGTAATCTTCAACATATTCCTTTTTAAGGTCAAGCACATAGAGTTTGGACGCACCTGTCTTGATAGCCTTTTCTTCAAGACCGTCGAGTTCTGTTCCCTGTCCAACGTCTCCGGAGACCGCGATGATCTCACAGCCTTCGTAGTTTTCCTTGAGCCACGGAATGATGATGGATGTATCAAGTCCGCCCGAATATGCAAGTACAATTTTCTTAATTTCTTTCTTTGCCATTGTAGTATTTCTCCTTTATTCGCATAAATATTCTTGATTTGTGTATTATTATAGCATTTAAAGCTCATAAAGTCAAGTAATTATGCAAAAAATCTTTGTTTTTATGCAAATCATTATAATTAATATACACTTTTGTGTATTATATGTCGATTTTCAACAATGCAGGCAATGCACGGGAGGCGTGCATTGCCTGCATCAATTTTAATATGTCTTAGTCCTCGTCGCCGCAGGAGCACTCTTCGTCACAGCAGCAATCGCAAGTGCAATCGAACTCTTCACCGCAAGAAGGGCAAATGAGTTCAGAGGGGTCTACTGTTTCGTCAAAGCAAACAGTCTCCCCACAGTTAGGGCAAGTTACCTCAAAAAAATCTTCGTCGTCAAAGTCCTCGTCATCGTCGCAATCGCAGCAATCGCAATCATCGTCGTAAACGATCTCTTCAACCGCTCCGAGATCCTCATCGATCTCTTCGATATAATCGTAAAGTGTGTCGCAATCTTCCACGAGGTCAGCAATGGAATTAGCCATCTCGTCAAGAAGTTTTACCATTTCGGCAATAACCTTGCCTTCGGGCTTTGTCTCGTCAAGAGCAAGTCCTTCTGCCAAGCCTTTGAGATAAGCGGTTCTTTCAGTAAGTGTCATATTCATTATCCTAACCTTTCAAAAAATTATGCGCGGGAGAGATATTCGCCTGTTCTTGTGTCGATCTTAAGAAGATCGCCTTCATTGATAAAGAGCGGAACCTTGATCTCAGCGCCTGTCTCAAGTGTTGCGGGTTTGAGTGTATTTGTTGCTGTGTTTCCTGCAAATC
>CAYZHW010000135.1:0-4444 GCA_964478105.1 uncultured Lachnospiraceae bacterium
CGAGAGAAACTCCGTAATGCGCGATATGGCTTCCAATATCACAGAGCTCTGCTTCGACTACCTCGATGGACCTCCTGTAGTAGTTGGTTCCAGAAACTGGATCACACCTGCATTCGAGCTTGAAAAGAGCTTCTTCCCGCAGGCTGATTGGATCATCGACGCACTCCACGAAAAGATTATGCCCCTTCCCGGACACGTTCCCGCAAACAACTTTACCGATATTGAAAAGGTAGAGAGAGCTAAGAAGGGTCTCTGATAACAAATAAGAATATGGCGCGGGCAACCGCGCCATATTTAAATATTAAGGGTTTTTATGAAATATCTTGTGCTAAAAACGACGGATCCATATATCAATCTCGCAACGGAAGAATACCTATTTAACAAAGCAGACGATGATATATTTATGCTTTGGCAGAATCATAACACCGTCGTAATAGGGAAGAACCAGAATGCTTACGCTGAGGTCGATACGGAATATCTAAAGAAAAACGGAATAAGGATCGCCCGCAGAATAACAGGCGGAGGCGCAGTTTATCATGATGCAGGTAATGTAAACTATACCTTTATTTCGTCAAAAAGCAAATCGGGCACGCTTGATTTTGAATACTTTACAGCTCCGATAATAGATGCGCTGGCAGCTCTCGGCGTTCGCGCTGAGCTTTCAGGCAGAAACGATCTTCTTGTAAACGGCAAAAAGTTCTCGGGGAATGCGCAGCATTCATCTAACGGAAAGGTATTACATCACGGAACGCTTCTTTTTGATTCCGATCTCTCGGTCCTTTCGAATGCTCTTGTCGTAGATCCTGAAAAGATCGCATCTAAAGCAATAAAATCAACGAAGAGCAGGGTAATTAATCTAAAAAACGAGATCGGCAAAGATATTGATTCAAGCACCTTCATCGATCTTATCCTCGACTATGTTGTAAAAAAATACGCAGCAGAAGAAATATGTCCGCCATCTTTTGATGAAATAAAAGAACTTTATGATAAGTATTCATCGGATGAATGGATATATTCGGACAAAAAATATCTTGTAGAATATACAGTAAAAAGAAAAAAACGATATCCCTTCGGTATCGTAAATGTTGATCTTACTCTTGAAAAAAACAGGGTAAATTCTGCACGGATCTCGGGTGATTTTTTCGGAGAGAAGGACACAGCCGAGCTTGAAACGTACCTTGTCGGCAGTATACTTACAGAGACGGCACTATCGGGTCATCTGTTAGATGTTGACATTGGTAATTATATCTTCGGTATGAACAAAGAGGAGTTTATGTCTCTTCTTTTGGAGGTGTGATGAATATTGTTCTTATCGGAATGCCGGGATGCGGAAAAAGCACGGTCGGTGTTCTGCTTGCAAAAACATTGCTTTGCGATTTTATTGACACCGATCTTGTTATACAAAACAAGTACCAAAAAGGTCTCTGTGACTTAATAAATGAATATGGTCTCGCAGGCTTTAAAGATATCGAAAACTCAGTTCTTCGCGGTATTAATTGTAATAATTCCGTCATCGCCACAGGAGGAAGTGCCGTATACGGAAAAGAGGCAATGCAGAATTTAAAAAAGGATGCCGTTACGGTATATTTAAAACTTTCATCTGACGAAATAAAAGGACGAATAAAGAATATTACAACTCGCGGTATAGCGATGGAAGAAGGAACGACCATTGAAATCTTGCATAGCGAGCGCGCACCGCTTTATGAGCAGTATGCTGATATTACGATAGATTGTTCGGGTCTTTGTGCCGAGGACGTTGTTGGTGAAATAATAGAACTTGTATAAAAAAGTACCGTTGCTGTAGCAACGGTATTTTTTTATACGCCTATCTTATTCTCTTCAAGAATTTTTGCCGCTTCTGTCAGGATGATCTCTTTCTCAGAGAATGGAACTTTTTTGCCGCAAATGAGCTGATAATCTTCGTGTCCTTTGCCTGCCAAAAGTATGATATCGCCCGGCTTTGCCTCTCTTACTGCAAACTTTACAGCTTCTGTTCTGTCGGCGATCTTGACATAGGGGCAGGAGCCTTCGCTAAATTGCATAGAAATTTCATCGATTATAGCCTCGGGAGATTCAAAATCGGGATTATCCGAGGTAATTACAGCAAGATCTGCCTGTTCTGCGGCAACCTTACCAAGCTCGTGACGGCGAAGTCTTGTCCTTCCGCCTACAGAACCAAACAAGCATATTATCCTGTTGGGGTTATACCGGTGCAGAGTCTCGAGAACAGCGCGTAAGCTGTTTCCGTTATGCGCATAGTCAATGACAAATGTGCAATAGGGAAGAGCGCGTACGACCTCAAATCTGCCGGATATTGCAGCAACCTCAAGCGACTGTGCGGTAAATTCGGCAGAGATACCGAGATGCTCACAAGCTGCAATAGCGCAAAGAGCATTGTAAACACTAAAATCTCCGGGAACATTCAAAGTTACGGGAAGTGAACACGACAACGTCGTGCACGTGAATTTCACTCCGAGAATATCCCCGTCGCGATAAAGGCTTATATCACTTCCGAGAAAATCACAATCGGAAGAAATACCGTAGCTGCGAAGCAGGGCTCCGGTATTCTTAACCATTACATCGTGATATTCATCGTCCTTGTTGTATACGATACATTTACATCCAAAATCGTGGAAAAGCGAAGCTTTAGAATCTCTGTAATGCTCAAAGCTCGGATGTTCGCCGCCGCCGATGTGGTCGCCCTTATAGAGGTTTGTGTATACGCACATATCAAATTCTATGCCGTAAACGCGATTGAGATATATCGCCTGCGAGGACACTTCCATAACAAGTATCTTTACCCCGCCGTCAACCATTTTTCTCATATGATATTGCAGATCGTAGCTCTCGGGCGTGGTATTAAGCGACGGCTTGCTAACATCATTATACATAATTCCGCTCGTACCGATATATGCGCAGTTTATACCGTATCTGTTGATATTTTGATACATAAGAAGCGCTGTTGTCGTTTTACCTTTAGTTCCGGTTATTCCAATGATCCGAAGCTGTTTTGACGGATGCCCGAAGAAGGCCGCTGAGATCATAGCCAGTGCTATTCGCGTATCGCTTGTAACTATCTGCACAGCATCCTCCGGAAGAGAATCGAGCTCTTTTTGGACGACAAAAACCTTGCAGCCGAATTCGTATGCCTGCAATACATAGTTGTGACCGTCAAGCAGTGCGCCGGAAATACATACAAAAAGAGAATCAAGCGTAACCTTTCTCGAATCGCAGTATATCCAATCAATTTTAACATCGGTTATATCAACGTCGTCTTTTACAGTGTATTCAAGTCCTTCAAGTAATTCGGTCAGTAGCATTTTTGCCTCTTATTTGCAATATTTTTTGTATTTTTCAAAATGACGGTAGAGATGAACGAGCACATACGCCAGTCTCTTGGGATTAAGCCACAGATCGTGCTTGTACCAAAGCGAAGAAGATGCCTTTTTTTCTTTGATAAGCTTTTTGACCTTTGCTTTGAGTTCATCACTCTTGACATATTTATATACTATCTTTGTCGGGATCGAATGCCAATAATGCTCATCCTTGCATTCAGTGTACGGCATATCCGTATTAAGGATGTAATCTTCAACAACAAGTTTTGCGATGTTTATTCCTGCCGCTGTAATATAATAGTTACTGCGCCCCTGACGCAGGTTTATTTCAAACACTCTCATTGAATTGTCGCGGGGATCGAATTTTATATCGAAATTGGAGAATCCGCGGTACCCGAGATCCTCAAGCATTGCTTTAAACTTTGCAGTAAGCTCCGGATTATGCTCGGTTATAATTGCCGCGTGATTACCAAGTCCCTTGGGAGTGTGCTCTTCAAGAAGTACGTGACCGAGACACATCATTTTAACCTTACGATTCTTGTCGGAATATGCAGTGAGCACATTCATATTAGAATCATCACCGGGGATGAAATCCTGGATTATCATCTCATCATCGTATCCGCTTGCGTATATCGTTTTCACTATCTCAAGAGCTTCTTCTTTAGAATCGGCCACATACACCTTCTTCATCCCGTCAAAAGGATGCTTCCAGTATTCAATGCTGCTTGACGGCTTAACTATAAGCGGATAAGGAAATCCGAGCGCGCTCTCGTCAAGCATATCCTCAGTGTAATCTGCCGAAAGTATCGCAGTCTTGGGATAAGGCACGCCGTATTCCTCGCAGATCCTGTAGAAATTCGCTTTGCTGACGAGCATCTTCATAAGTGTGTCGTCGATATAGGGAACAATATATTTGTCCTCAAGCCTGGGTTTGCATTTCATAAGCATTGTTGCGTAATCGTCCGTACAACCAAGCAATATCATAGTAGCATCGGGGTGAGCATCTGCAAAATCGGTAAGCACCGATACAAGAATCTCGGGATCATCAAGATGCTCTACCGCGTGAAATTTTACTATTTTAGTGTATTTCGTGGCGCCTATCGAGTATT
>CAYZHW010000136.1:0-4443 GCA_964478105.1 uncultured Lachnospiraceae bacterium
TCTGCCATAAGGAAGCCCGAAACGTCTGTCCAGTTCTCATAGAGGTCGGCGTTTGCCGCGCGCGCTACGATAGAGCCCGTAATGTCCGAGCCTCCGCGCGAGAATGTCTTGATGGTTCCGTTGGGCATTGAGCCGTAGAAACCGGGGATAACGGCATATTTGTGCTGTTTGAGCGTCTCGGAGAGGATGTTGTTCGTTCTCTCGGAGTCAAAAGTACCGTCATCTTTGAAGAATATAACGTCAGCGGCATCGATGAAATCGAAGCCGAGGTAGTTTGCGAGTATAAGTCCGTTGAGATACTCTCCGCGGCTTGCGGCGTAGTCTCTTCCGGGACGGTGAGCGAGAGCGTCTCTGATCTTATTGAGTTCCGCATCTATTGAATACTTGAGTTTGAGCTCGGAGATGATGCTTGTGTAGCGCTCGCGAAGATCGGAAAAGATCTTGTCTCCCTCGGGCTCGCCCTTCTTTATAAGCTCGTACGAACGGTAGAGCATATCTGTTACCTTCGTGTCGTCCGCAAATCTCTTTCCGGGCGCAGAGGGAACAACGTATTTTCTTGTTTTGTCGCTTTTTATGATTCCTGCGACCTGTGTGAAATGTTTTGCGTCGGCAAGGGAACTTCCGCCGAATTTTACAACTTTAGTGTTCACTTTTTTAATTCTCCTTGGTGTGAATAAATAATTATACCAATCTATAATATTATATGAAAAAAATCCCGCCGTGTCAATAGACAATTTGAAAGGCTCCGCGAAAACGGAGCCTTTTTTCTACATTTTTATGTCCCAAATGAATCCGACGGCGCATACGATCAGTCCTGCGATAAATAAAGTCAGGGCAAGTCCGCCTAGAGTTCCGTTCATAATTACAAATCCCAAGCAAAACAGGCTTGCAAGGATAAGGACTATTCCAAACAGTATTATTTTTATTCCCGTCATTTTTCGTTTTCCTCCAGATATCTCTTTGCCTGCGTGGTAAAGAGCTCGTGATATCTGCCGCCCTTTTGCATAAGCTCTTTATGCGTTCCTTCTTCGATGACAGAGCCGTATTCAAGCACCACTATCTTTGATGCGACGGTCGCACTTGAAAGTCTGTGCGAGACGAATATGGTCGTTTTATCTTTTCTTAGCTCGTCGAACTGGTTGAATATCTCCTGTTCGGCCATCGGGTCAAGCGAGGCGGTAGGCTCATCGAGAATAAGCACGTCCGAGTCGGAGTAAAATGCGCGCGCTATAGCGAGCTTCTGCCACTGACCGATAGAGAGCTCTATTCCGTCCGGCTCGAATATTCTCATAAGCGGCGTTTCGTAACCGCCCGGTAACTTTGAGATAAAGTCGTCGGCGTTGCTTCTCTTTGCAGCATCGCGGATGTTTTCGTCGCTTGCTTTTGCGTCGATATCACCGAATCCTATATTTTCGGATACGGAGAAAGCGTATTTTCCGAAGTCCTGGAAAATGATGCCGAACATCTCGTAAAGACTCTTTGTGTCGTAGTCGCGAATATCGCGTCCGTCAAGCAGTATTTCTCCCTCGGTCGGGTCATAGAGACGTGTGAGCAGCTTTATCAGCGTTGTTTTACCGGCTCCGTTGAGTCCGACCAGCACCACCGTCTCTCCCTCTCGGAATTTGAGATCGATGTTCTTTAAAACGAAGCGCTCTGTGCCGGGGTAGCGGAAGCTTACGTTTTTAAATTCGAATGTGTGAGGCGCGCCGGAGTTTACCTTGACAGGTTCAGCTATGCGCGGCACAACGGTCGGCTTCTCGTTCATAAATGCGATCATATTGTTGATAAACAGCGTACCCTCATAAATGGTAGCGGTGATGGTGATAAGCGATGCCACACCCGAGGCGATCGAGGTGAGCGCCGAAGTGTAAAAGGTGTAGTCACCGATCATTATCTCGCCGATAAAGACCTTGTACGCGATAAAAACAAAGAAGAGCGCATTTACGACAGAAGAAATGACCGTGAGGAATATGTGCCAGAGCCCTTCCTTGACTATAAGCGACTTTATGCCCGCAAAATACTTCTTGAAAACATCCTTAAAGTGCGAAATAAAGGTGTCGGAAAGACCGAACAGACGGATCTCTTTCGCAAGATCCTTATTTACCATAAGGTCGGAGTAGTAGGACATCTGCCTGCGCTCTTTCGATTTCCTGCGCATATAGTTGAATGTCTTTTTGCGGTATATAAAGTTAATGATCGCAGACGGGATTGATATGATAATTATTGCTACTGTCGCGATCGGACTTATTACGGAGAGGACGATGACATAGCTTATTATTGTTATTATCTTGCTGACAATATTGAAAGCCGAGCTGAGTATCGAGATGGGACGCACGCCCGCCTCGCGGTTTGCATTCTCGAGCTTTTCATAAAATTCGGGCATATCAAAGCTTGCAAGGTCGACCGTTTTTGCTTTGTTCATTATCTTGACCTTGATGTGATTGACAACAAGCTCGCCCGCGATGCGCGTTACCATCGTGTTTACACGGGTGACGGCATTGTTGAGTATTTTGTATATGAACAGGAAGATCAGAAGAAAGATGACCGGTTTAAACTCTGTCAGCGTACCGACAAGAATCTCTTGCAGTGAGTTTACGACCTCTTTTGTTATATATGCCCCGACAAGCGGAAGAACACCCTCGAGCAGTGAGAGCAGCATAAGAACAAAGAGTATCCACGGCCCGCTTTCCCAGACCAATTTGAATATATAAAACAGACGGTGGAAAAAATCACCGAGGAGCTTTTTTAAATAAGAGGGAACTTCACGCAACGAGCTTGGTGCGGGGATCTTCTCGTGTTCATATCCGCGCGGGGGACCTCCGAATCCCGGACCCATAACATCACCCTTTTCTTTTTATTATATTTACATTTTACCATATTGCAAAAAGTATTGCAATGGTGTAAAATAAAAAGGTAATTTGTTTTTTAGAAAGGTATGCATTATGAAAAACTGTTTCTTTCCCGCAGATATACTTTTACCCGATCTCAATAAGACCGACTTTCATAAATGGGCGGTCATCGCTTGCGACCAGTTTACGTCCGAGATGGATTATTGGGATAAGGTCGAAGAGTGTGTGGGAGATGCTCCCTCGGCGCTTCGTGTAACGCTTCCCGAAATATACTTGTCGAACGAAGCCGAAGTACCGACGAAGATCAAGAACATTAACGATACGATGCGTGTGTATGAGAAGGACGTTTTGGTGTCGCACAATGATGCAATGATATATGTTGAGAGAGTACAGTCCAACGGTAAGAAGCGTTGCGGTATTGTCGGCAAGGTCGATCTTGAATGCTATGAGTATAAGGCAAACGCCGATTCTCTTATTCGCGCGACCGAGGGTACTGTGCTTGAGCGTATCCCGCCCCGCGTGAATATCCGCCGCGATGCACCTATCGAGCTTCCGCACGTTATGCTTCTCATAGACGACAGAAAGAAGAGTGTTATTGAGCCACTTGAAAATAAAAAGGAAAGTTTGCCTGTTGCGTATGATTTTGATCTTATGGCAGGCGGCGGGCATATCACGGGAAGATTCCTCGACGAGGCCGAAAAAGATAGAGTAGCAAGTGCACTTGGGGCACTTTGCGACGGACGCGAGATGAGCGAAAAATACGGCAAGGACGGTATCGCGCCTCTGCTTTTTGCTGTCGGCGATGGAAACCATTCACTTGCAGCAGCAAAGGCGGCTTATGAAGAGATCAAGGCGAAGCTCGGTGATGCGGCAAAGGATCATAGCGCGCGCTATGCGCTTGTTGAAATAGTAAATCTTCACGACACGGGACTTGAGTTTGAGCCGATATACCGCGTGCTCTTCTCGGTCGATCCCGACGACGTTGTGTCGTCTCTTGAAGATTTTGCAAAAGAAAACAAGGGTAACGGCGGGGTGCAGAATATAGAATATATCAGCTCGGATTCACACGGGAATATCGTTTTCGAGAATGCACCGCACGAGCTTGCGGTCGGCAGTCTGCAGAAATTTATTGATGCATATATCGCCGAGCACAACGGGGCATCTGTAGACTACATCCACGGTGAGAAGTCACTTGAGACACTTGCAAAGAAGGAAAATGCTATCGGATTCCTCTTTAGCGGTATGCAGAAGAATGAGCTTTTCAAGACGGTCATATTTGAAGGCGCGCTCCCGAGAAAGACATTCTCTATGGGACACGCCGAGGATAAAAGATATTATCTTGAAGCAAGAAAAATAAAGTGATATGTAAAATTTTGACTTGGCTTTCTTCACGTGATAAAATAAAAAAATAAATCCGAGTTGAGGTGAGATAATTGAAAATAATCGATATTTTGAAAAAAGAGACTCTGTCGCTTTCGTTCGAGGTGTTTCCGCCAAAGACCGAATCGGGTTTTGAGAGTGTGAAGAGTGCTACCGAGGGGATCGCAAAACTGCATCCGTCATTTATGAGCGTTACATACGGTGCGGGCGGCGG
>CAYZHW010000137.1:0-4442 GCA_964478105.1 uncultured Lachnospiraceae bacterium
TGGCGTCCTCGCACGTCGGCGGTCTTTCGGGTGCATTTATTCCCGTATCCGAGGATGCAGGTATGATCGCGGCAGTCGAGCGCGGTGCGCTCAGCATCGAAAAGCTCGAGGCTATGACGGCGGTCTGCTCGGTCGGTCTTGATATGATAGCAATTCCCGGCGACACAAGCGAAGAGGTCATCTGCGGCATCATCGCCGACGAGATCTCGATCGGCGTCGCTAACACAAAGACGACGGCGGTGCGCGTTATACCCGTTCACGGCAAGGGCGTGGGCGAGATGGTCAACTTCGGCGGACTTCTCGGATACGCTCCGATAATGAAGCTCCGCGAGTATTCGCCTGCAAAATTCATCGGCCGCGGCGGCCGTATCCCAGCACCGATCCACAGCTTGAAGAATTAAGGATAGCAAAATGATCGGTGCGCAACTTATGGATCCGTTTGGCATTCTGCGGTGTTTTGCGAGAGCAAAACCGAAGTCGTTTAGACTTCGAGCAGAAGGCAGATGCGTCGTGTAGCTGAAAAAATCAAGGAAAGTATGGCGACGCATAAGCTCCGATTCACAGCTTGAAAAATTAAATAAAACGAACATATGGGCGGGGAAACCCTTTTCAAGAGAAAAGTGTTTTCCCCGCACCCCTTTCCAAAAGCATTTAAATCATTTTATATAGAAAAAAGCGGTTCGGATAGGTAAATAATATTTATGCGCTCCTTTGTTTACATAAATTCTATTGTATTCGAGTTGTATTTGTGTTAAAATAAAGGTATCAAAACTACCACTACGGAGGTATTTACTATGGGACTTATTAAAGCTGTTATCGGTGCTGCGGGCGGCGTACTTGCCGACCAGTGGCGCGAATATTTTTACTGTGACGCGCTCGCGTCCGACGTTCTTGTTGCCAAGGGCAAAAAGAGAACGGGCAAGCGCACCACGAACACAAAGGGCGAGGACAATATAATCACAAACGGTTCGGTCATCGCCGTTGCCGACGGTCAGTGTATGATCATCGTCGATCAGGGCAAGGTCGTTGAGCTTTGCGCAGAGCCGGGCGAATTCACATACGACACTTCAAGCGAGCCCTCTATCTTCTACGGCGGGCTCGGCGAGGGCATCAAGGATTCCTTTGCCACCATCGGCAAGAGAATAACATTCGGCGGCGACACCGCAAAGGATCAGCGCATCTACTATTTCAACACCAAAGAGATAATGGGCAACAAGTACGGAACTCCCGGAGCCGTTCCCTTCCGCGTTGTTGACAAGAACGTCGGTCTTGACATCGACATCGGCGTGCGCTGCCACGGAGAGTACTCCTACCGCATCACGAACCCGATGCTCTTCTATACCAACGTCTGCGGCAATATTGAGGACGATTTCAGAAGAAGCCAGATCGACCCTCAGTTAAAGAGCGAGTTTTTGACCGCGCTCCAGCCCGCTTTTGCAAAGATCTCCGAGATGGGCGTGCGCTACAGCGCGCTCCCCGGCCACACGGTCGAGTTCTGCGAGGCGCTCAACTCCACTCTCTCAAAGAAGTGGTCCGAGACAAGAGGTATTACCGTATCGTCTATCGGTGTGTCGTCGGTAAAGGCATCCGAGGAAGACGAGGCTATGATAAAGGAGCTGCAGAGAAACGCGGCTTTCAAGAATCCCACTATGGCGGCGGCTCATTTGGTTGGCGCGCAGGCAGAGGCTATGCAGTCTGCGGCTAAGAACGAGGGCGGCGCGATGAACGCCTTTATCGGTATGAATATGGCTAACAACGCCGGCGGCGCCAACACGCAGAATCTCTTTGCGATGGGTGCGGCAGCCGAGGAGAAGAGAGAGGCAGAGGAGAAAGCGGCATCCGCTTGGGTCTGTGCTTGCGGCAAAGAAAACGCAGGCGGAAAATTCTGCGTCGAGTGCGGCAAGCCTAAGGAAAACGGCTGGGTCTGCGCTTGCGGAAAAGTAAATAAAGGCAAGTTCTGCTCCGAGTGCGGTGCAAAGAAGCCCGCGGGTGCGCTCACATACAAGTGCGACAAGTGCGGCTGGGAACCCGCCGACCCGACAAAGCCCCCGAAGTTCTGCCCCGAATGCGGCGACAGATTCAACGAAGACGACGCGAAGTAAGGGAAATAATAGGCGGGGGAGCCCCACACCAAAAACTTTTAAAGCTTTTTTGAGGTGGAGATCGATAGCTTTAGTTTCTATATATAATTATTCAAAATTTTTGGGAGATTCCAAAGAACCCTTTTTATAAAAAGTGTTCTTTGGCCTTACACTATGAACGAAGAAGAAAAGATCGAAAGAGAACATACAAAAGAAGAGACCGACAAGCGGTGTCCCTCGTGCGGCGGAACGCTGAGCTTTTCTCCCGAGACGGGCGGGCTGAAGTGTCCTTTTTGCGAATACACCGAATCCATCAAGGCGGGCGAGGCGGCAGACGAGCTCGACATCGAGTCTGCCGAGGCTACCGAAAACTGCGACTGGGGAGCCGAGAAGAAGTATGTCATCTGCGAATCCTGCGGTGCCGAGCTTCTCTTAGACGAGCTTGAGATATCATCCAAGTGCCCCTACTGCGACTCCAATCTCGTTATGGAAGAGGCGGCAAAGACCACACTTGCTCCGGGCGGAGTCTGCCCCTTCAAGATAACGCAAAAAGAGGCGGGCTCGCGCTTTCTGAATTGGATACGCGGCAAGCTGTTTTGTCCGTCGGCGGCAAAAAAAGCCGCAAAGGCAAAAGAATTTACGGGAGTTTATCTTCCCTATTGGACATTTGACTGCAGCACACATTCAAGCTACAGCGCAAGATATTCAAGAAGACACACAAGGCGAAGGGACGGCAAGACCGAGACCTACATCACCTGGCACAGCACCTTCGGTCACTACAACCGCTTTTTTGACGATGCCCAGATATGCGGAAGCGAGCGCTATGACGAGACGATACTTGCGCAGATAGAGCCCTTTGACACAGAAAACAACGTCGAATACAAGCCCGAATATGTCGCAGGCTTTGCCGCCGAGAGATATTCTGTAGGCATTCGCGATGCGTGGCAAAGGGCGAAGGAATACATCAAGCGCATCCTTCGCGGCGAGATCACAAATAAGATCAAACAGGAGCATATGTCAAGCGGCGTAAGCTCGCTTGTCGTTGACACTTCATATTCCGATATCAAGTACAAGTATCTGCTTTTGCCGGTTTGGATCTCCTCTTATAAATATAAGGGGAAAATCTATCAGTTTATGATAAACGGCAGAACGGGCAAGGTCGGCGGAAAGTATCCGCTCTCGCCCTGGCGTATACTCGCGGCTGTCCTTGTTGCCGCGGCAGTTATCGCATTGCTCTATTTCCTCTTTATTAACGGCGAGACCGAAGTTATCTATTATTAAATATCAAAAACAAGCGGTTCGTAGAGATTTTGTATCCATACGAACCGCTTGTATTATTTTTGTATTGAAGGTTTTTTGGGTGGGGTCTCCCCCCGCCTTAATACTTCCTACCTTCTCGCAGCTGAGTTTATGTCGTCGAAAGAATAGCCGAGCGAGAGGAGCGAGCGGACCGCCCTGTCGCGTTCCTTCTTCTCCTTGGGGAGCTCTCCCCATTTCCGCCTGATCATAGTTGCGCAATTCTCGACAAAATCAATATCATCGAAGGTACAGAGCTCGTCAACGAGCTCTTTTTTAATGCCCTTTTTGATAAGCTCGGCGGCGATCCGCCTCGGGCCGTAGCCCTTTTTTATTGCCGTCTCATATATACGGCGTGCGATCTTTTCTTCGTCAATGAGACCGACAGATTCCAGATAGCGTACCGCGCCCTCGGCGCTCACGCGGGAGAATCCGTGCGCGGTGAGCTTCATCTGCAGTCTTGCGGCGCTGTTGTCACCGTACATAAGGATCATCATACCCTTTTTTATCGCGCCCCAGATCTCGGCGCTCTCTTCTATCGTCTCAAATTTTTCTACCGTTATTTCATCTTTGGGAAGGCCGAGCTCATAGTACTGCTTTGCCGAGATGAGCGCTTCTCTGTCCTCGCGCTCGGCGCCCGCCGTCAGCGAAATGTAGAGATTCACCTCGTCGCCGCCGTTCTTCGGCTCGACTCTGTATATTTTTATTTTTACGTTCATCTATTATAGTATTCTCCGGCGTACTTTCACCAAATGAAAGTCAATCCTCTGAGATTTTAAGAACGCGGATATCGAGCTCTTCATCCTCGTCCTCGTCTTCGTCCTCGAAGCCGGGCTCAAGATTGTCGAGCTGATCTCCCATCTTTCTGATCTCTTCCTCGATCTCTGCAAGAAGCGCGGGATCTTCCTCAATGAGCTTTCTCACGTTGTCCTTGCCCTGGCCGATGCGCTCGCCGTTATAGGAGAACCACGATCCGCTCTTGTGGATGATGTCGAGCTCAACGCCCAGATCCACGATCTCGCTCGCCTTGGAAATGCCCTTGCCGTAGAGAATGTCAAATTCTGC
>CAYZHW010000138.1:0-4376 GCA_964478105.1 uncultured Lachnospiraceae bacterium
CTTTTTCGGATCTTTTGGATCAATGTTCATTTCTTCAAAATAGAGATAAGAAAGAATGTCTGCGATGGAGAGCGATCCGCCCGGATGGCCTGCGCCTGCAGAATAAACTGCCTCAAGCGCGCCGAGTCGGATGTTTCCGGCAATTTTCTTAAGCTCTGTGATTCTTGCCTGTTCCATTTATATTTCCTCCTGAAAATGATAGCCGTATCGGCATAATAATACAGGATAATTATACTACAAAGAAAACGTTTTGTCAAATACTTTATAATATAACACAAAAAAATGACTGTTATATGAAAATTTTGATTGCTTATCGTGACCGTTCGTGCTAAAATATATCTGTCAAAACTATGACGCAGAGGAAAAAGGAAGCAGGTGAGAGTCCTGCACGAGCCCGTCACTGTAAGCACCGAGCACCGTTTGGTCGGATGCGCCGCGCATCCGATAATGTCACTGGGAGACCGGGAAGGCAAAACGCGCTATGACGTGCAAGTCAGGAGACTTTGCCCCTGCGTGCGAGAAGCAGCAACGTGGATCTTGCGAAGCGAAAAATCGCGCTTTTCGGGCTTTTTGGCAAAAACATATTTTGAAAGGAATACACTATGAAACAGAACAAAAAGTTAGTTATCATTCTGTCATGTGTACTTGTGGTGCTTGTCGCGGCCTTTGCACTCATCTACATTATGAACCGTCCCGAGACAAATGTCGGGGACAAAACGATCACCGTTGAGGTAGTTCTTGCCGACGGTACGTCGAAGGAACACACCATCAACACCGACGCCGAATTTCTGCGCGGCGCGCTCGAGGAAAAGAACCTTGTGGCGGGCGACGAATCGGAATACGGCCTCTTTGTAAAGACGGTCGACGGTGTCACCGCGAACGATGCAAACCAGGAGTGGTGGTGCTTTACCAAGAACGGCGAGACTCTTATGACAGGCGTTGACACAACACCTATCGCCGACGGCGAGCATTACGAGATAACACTGACGGTGGGATATGGCTTCTAAAAGTTACCTCGGTATAAGGGAACTTGTTACTCTGGCGATAATTGCGGCGCTGATGGTCATCGGTCAGGTGGCTATCGCGGTCATCCCCAATGTAGAGGTCGTGTCGCTGCTCGTCATTCTTACCACCCTGCGCTTTCGCGCGAAGGCGCTCTTCCCGATATACGTTTTTGTACTGCTTGAGGGACTGATCTGGGGATTTGGCATCTGGTGGGTGTCGTATCTCTATGTATGGACGGTGCTTTGGGCGCTGACGTTGATCTTCAAAAACAACGATTCGCCGATCATCTTCGCGCTCGTCTCGGCGCTGTTCGGACTCTTTTTCGGTGCGCTGACGGCTATCCCCTACCTTTTTGCGGGCGGTATCGGCGCGGCGGTATCATATTTCGTTGCAGGCGTCTCGTTTGACCTTGTCCACTGCATCGCAAATTTTGTCGTAACACTCATTTTGTTGAAGCCGCTTTGGGCGGTGTTCAAGAGGATATGATTTTTTGTGGGAGAAACCTTTTTTTAAAAAGGTTTCTCCCACACCCTCTTTCAAAAACTCTTAAATATATTTTGTATGGCGACCAATGGTCGCCGCTACAACTGTAATTTTATATCTGTGCAAACACATAAAATTCGTACAAACAATGTAGCGGCGGGCATTGCCCGCCATTTTTGATTTTGCACAGATATTATATCCGTACGAACCGAAAGTCAGCCTTCCCTAAGTAAGGGAAGGTGGATGCGACGAAGGAGCAGACGGATGAGTATGTCCCGTCCTTATAGTTACTTTGCGAAATGAGCATCCTCATCCACCGCAAGCGGTCCCCCTTCCCCTACTTGGGGAAGGCAAAAAAACAAACGGTTCGTACAGATGTGATGTCTGTACGAGCCGTTTTTGTCAACTATGTGGTTTTTTCAAATTCCTCGCACAAAAACCGATATGACTCAATTCCAAATTCACGTTCCAATACAAACAGTACCCCAACCATAAGGTGCGACGGCAACTCACCCTTTTCTAATCTGGATAGACTTTTTGCTCCTATTCCGAGAAGTTTTGCCATTTCTTTTTGAGTGATCCCTCTCGATTTTCTCAAGTATTTTATGTTTTTTGAAAAAATTTTTATGCTCATTTTGCTTTTTTCACCCCTTTGATAACACTATGATAACACTTTGTGTGTAGAAAGTCAAGAGAAAAAATAGTATACTGTTATTATAATGTTAGTGAGGTGTTATTATGGTCAAAAACAAAATACAGACAGGTATAAGATTTGAACCTGAACTTCTTGCGAAGATAACTTTTTTGGCTAAACAGAATAAGCGTTCGCTTAATGCACAACTTGAATTTTTGGCAGAAGAATACGTAAAAGAATACGAAGAGAAAAACGGTGAAATTATAATTAAGAACAAATAACAAAACGGCTCGTGCAAACATATACAAAAAGGTGTTGACAAAAACAGAAAAGCAGTCTATAATAAAAACAGAGAGCACCGATGACGGTTGCTCCCGTAATAGTTGATTATAAAGATAACCGCCTACGTTTGGAAGCAGAGGCGGTTTTCTTTTTGTCTTACTTACTCTTCATTAAAAGAGCTGCAAGTGCTATAAGTACCATAGCGAAAGCAAAAAGTGCTTCGTATGTGACCATACCAACAAAGGTGCGAATGACAATTCATAGGCACCACTCCTTCCTTATAGAAATTGGAAGGAGCAAGAACCCCTTCCAAAAAAGAAGGAGCAACCGCCACCGTAATGATGCTCTCCGGGCATTTCTGCCGCAAACAGTATATCACATCAAAGAAAAAATGTCAACAAAACGGCTCGTACAGACATCACATCCGTACGAGCCGTTCAATTATGGCGACCGATGGTCGCCCCTACAGATGTAATTTTATATCTGTGCAAACACATAAAATTTGTACAAACAATGTAGCGGCGGGCATTGCCCGCCATTTTTGATTATGCACGGATATTATATCCGTACGAACCGTTCGATTATGGCGACCGATGGTCGCCGCTACGGTAAGATGTAAAACCACCATTGCCCGCCACAAATATAGATACGTACGAACCGAAAATAAAAAATATATCTAAAAGTTTTTGAGGGGGATTTAAAGGGGGAACTTTTTTTAAAAAGTTCCCCCTTTTCTCTTATTTATTCTTCAACAAATCGCGGATCTCAGCAAGGAGCTCTTCCTGTGTCGGGACCTTAGGCTCTGCTGCCTTCTTTTCAGCCGCGATGCGAGCTGCTTCAGCTGCTGCCGCTTCTTCCTCTTCTCTCTGTTTCTTATGCGCGAGCTCGTTAGCCTTTGCGATAAGGGTTACGAAGACGAACATTGAAACAGCGATGATAAAGAAGTCCACGAAGGTCTGGATGAAGTTACCGTACTTGATAGCCGCTTCGGCTACTCCTGCCGCTTCATCGGCGGGAGTGATAACATACTTAAGATCGGCAAAGCTCTTGCCGCCCATAAGCATACCGACCGCAGGCATAATGATATCGTTTACGAGCGATGTAACGATCTTACCGAACGCTCCGCCGACGATAACACCGACTGCCATATCAATGATGTTTCCCTTGAATGCAAATTTCTTAAACTTTTCCCACATTTTCTTGTTGTCCTTTCATATGTATTAAAATTTTTTAATAACGTCCTCATAAGCCAGCGCAAAAAGCTCGTCCATCCGACTTTTTTCGCCCGCAAGATGCAAATATCCGAACAGGGTCTCAAAGCCTGTCGCGCGGCGGTAGTCAAGCGCGCTCGCAGAGCGAGGCACGCTGACCTTATTATTGTTTCTGCCGTTTTTGTATATCTCGGTCTCCCGCTCGGTAAGATGCGAAATTATGTGCTCGAGCGCCTCGCTTTGCGAGTGCGCGCGCACAAATTCAAGCGCCGCGTCGTTTAACTCCTTTGAAGAGCCGATCCCGCGCGAGACGAGAAATTCTCTCACATAAAGCTCAAGCACCGCATCACCCAGATACGCGAGCGCGCTGCTCGAGATCTCGCTTATGTCTCTCATCTTACCTTCTTTTCGATAACGTCGGTAATATGAGCGATAAAGTCTGCCTTGCTCATAGAACCGAGGTCGCCGTCTTTACGCGAACGTACTGCAACCGTGCCGTCGGCAATTTCCTTATCACCGATGATGAGCATATAGGGGTTCTTTTCAAGCTGAGCGTTTCTTATCTTCTTGCCGATAGTTTCGTTTCTGTCGTCTATCTCGACACGAATGCCCTTCAATTCAAGCTCGCGCTTGAAGTCATACGCATAATCGAGCTGATCGTCTCCGATGGGGAGAAGCTTGACCTGAACGGGAGCCATCCAGCAGGGTAGTGCACCCGCGTACTTCTCGATAAGGAGCGCAAGCGTTCTCTCATAGCAGCC
>CAYZHW010000139.1:0-4368 GCA_964478105.1 uncultured Lachnospiraceae bacterium
GCCGTACTCGATACCGTTGTGTACCATCTTTACAAAGTGGCCCGCGCCGTCCTCGCCGACATAGTCGCAGCAGGGAGAGCCGTCCTCTACGTGTGCGCAGATGGTCTGAAGGATGGGCTTAACAGCCTCCCAAGCCGCGCGGGAGCCGCCGGGCATCATACTCGGACCTTTGAGAGCGCCCTCTTCGCCGCCCGAGACTCCGCATCCCATATAGAGAAGTCCCTTGGACTCAACATACTTTGTGCGTCTGATGGTGTCGGGGAAGTGAGAGTTACCGCCGTCGATGATGATATCGCCGGGCTCAAGGATCCCGAGGAGCTTTTCGATAGTGTCGTCAACGGGCTTGCCCGCCTTGATCATCATAAGGATCTTTCTCGGCTTCTCAAGAGAAGCGGCAAGCTCTTCAAGTGTGTGTGCGCCAAAGACTGCCTTACCCTTTGCACGGCCTGCGACAAAGTTGTCAACATTTGCTGTCGTACGGTTGTATACCGATACTCTAAAGCCCTTGTCCATCATATTCATTGCGAGATTCTCGCCCATTACGGCAAGACCTATAATTCCGATATCCGATTTTTTCATTGTTCTTCCTCCAAATGTATTTATTTTAATTTTTTTCTTTAACTGACCAGAGTCCGAGCGCGGGGTTGCTGATATAGAAGATCTCTTCGCCGCCGACCGTATTGAATCCGTCGACAAGCACCTTGGGATCGTACTTTTTTATCGCCTCGGCGTAGGGCATATAAGAGAAGTTGACGCCCTCGACCTCTTCGCGTCCGACCTTTTCGGTGGCATAGGTGATCGAGAATCTTCCGTCGCTTGAGCCGTGGATAAGGTGCGCGGCAACAGAGAGATTGTTTTTGAGATCGTCGCACTCACGTACAAGCCCGAGCACCCTCTCTCGGCCGACATAGCCGTACTTGCGGATGAGGCGGTCGTTCTCGTCGTCCTCGCCGAATTTCTTAACGCCGGGTGCAAGCACTATAAGCTCACCGCCGTCGGCAATTGCAAGACGTGTGCGGTATACTGCTTTGTTTCCGAGCCACGTGCTCTTGAATTCTCTTTCGTCAAGATAAACGACGACCTTCTTCAAGGGCTCGTCCACGTATGTGAGATTCTTCTCCTGGCTCTGTGCTACGGCAAGCTCGAACATATCTCTCTTCTCACCGATAAACAGTCCGTGAACAGAGACCTCGTCGCCCTTGTTTGTCGTAACAGTGAGCACGTACATAATGGGGAGATCCGAGAGGAAATGCTCTTGCGCATAATCGAAGACCTTGCGCACGGGCGAGTGGTCCTTGCCCATTATTCTCTCCATTCCGTAGAATGCGCCGAGCATATGCGAGCTGTTTATCATACTGCTTCCGCCGACACCGACGAAGATGTTTTTGGAGTAGTTTGCCATACCGACGACCTCGTGGGGTACGACCTGTCCCGCCGAAATGATAAGGTCATAGCTCTTATCGAGCAGGAGCTTGTTGACCTCGACGTCGATCGGAGTGTCGACCAGACCCTCGCTGACCTCTTTTACGTAATCTCCGGGAACCTCACCGAGCTTTGTGACGTCGGTCTTCCAGTTGTGAACGAGTATTCTCTCAAAGGGAACGTTCTCACCGAAAAACGCCCTGCATTCCTCGCGTGTCATAGGCTCGTGTGTGCCGAGCGCGGGAAGGATGTCGATCTCGCACGTATCCTTTAGCATATCGTAGTAGATCGATGTGATCTTGCCTGCTCCCGAGTACATTCTCGTGTAATCGGGCGGGATGATAAGTATCTTTTTAAGATCCTTGCCCTCGACAGACTTTGCAAGAGCATCGCGCAGCTCTTTTTCGCTTATTCCTGTTTCACTTTTGATATAAATGGGGATCACCTCATTTGCATTATTATCTATCTTCTATTATATATACAAAAATATACAAAAACAATGGGGAATAATATATTTTCACATTGCAAATATTGACCATTTTGATTTTACCATTTCTTAATAATCGATTTACACCGCTTTGCTTGACTTTGCGCTCGAAAAAAGGTATAATATAGTATAAACCATATGAAAGGATACATTCGCCATATGAAAAAGAAGCTTATCGCAGTTCTGGCTGTTATTGCCCTCTTTATTCCGACATTTTTGGCAATAGGCAGCTATTTTCTCTCCGAACAGTCCCCCGCAGAGACGGGCAAGGTCACCGAGATGAAAATTCTCGATATCAACGGAAAGGAATTCACCGTTTCGGCAGCCGATGACAAGAACGGAGTCATCAAGTCATTCCTTGATATGAATGAAGGTGCGACTAAGCTCGACTCCCTGCCCGAGCCCCTGCTCACGGCAGACTATTTTATGGTCACATATTCAAGCAAGTCCACCAAGGACGCCGATTACAAGTATTACTTCTCGCTTGACGAAAACGAAGCGTATTTCGTTGACAACGGCGGCGTTGCATACAAGATAAAGGAAGCGGACGCAAAGAAATTCCTTGCAACCGAATATTCCTCCTGCCTCTATACGACGGCAAAAGCTCCCGTGCTCACAGTTGCTTCGACGGCAATACTCCCCGAGACTATCGCGTGGAAGTACAAGAGCGCAGGCGGCGAATATATTGATCTTGGCGACATCAAGACTGCAGAGCAGGCTGTTTCGGTCGCAGTTGAAGGCGCGATCGATTTCACATTCGATGTCGCACCCGATTCGCTCTTTGTTACGATAACCAAGGGAAATGAAGTCATCTTCAACGACACGTACGAGAAGCTCTCGACGGTCGATCTCGATCAGACCGCAAACCTCGCAGTCAAGCTCGAGGCGAAGTGGTATGAGGATGACGGCCGCGACTACTACGGCGAGGCTACATACAGCTTCGGTGCAAGTATCTCCGAGAGCGCGGCATTCTATCTTGTGCAGAACGAGATCGCGCCCGGCGACTTCGTGGTGCTCACCGGCAAGAACGTGACAGATATCTCCAAGATATCCTTCTCGTCCACCCCCTCGATAGATTTTACTCCCGTATTCTTTTCTGACGGCGACTATGTGCGCGCACTCATTCCGATAAAGGTAGAGCTTGAGAACAAGAGCTATGTCTTCACCGTAAAATACGGCGACACCTTCTCGCAGGAGCTCGGTCTTACAATAAGAGAGCAGAATTTCAACAGCCGCACCTGGACAAACTCCAAGAGCAATCTTGAATCGACAAGAAGCGAAGCGGCACTTTCCGCTTACAAGTCCACTATGGCATCTGTTGCGGCAAGCAGACTTGGCGAGAAGCTTTGGGTGGACGGCGATTTCGCAAGCGTCGGCAAAGACTCGCAGGCGGTTGCGGGATTCGGTCAGTATATAACGCTTAAGGAAACGGGCGAGACCTTCCGCCACGACGGCGCGTACTACTATATGGCGGCGGGTGCAAGCATCACCGCGATCAACCGCGGCAAGGTCATCTACGTCGGCGTGACCGATTATTCGGGCATAACCGTTGTCGTTGACCACGGCTTCGGTCTTAAGAGCTGGTACTCGAATATGAGCGAGGCTAAGGTCGCTGTCGGCGATATAGTCGAACGCGGCGGCGAGCTCGGTATCATTGGCGGAAGCGGATTTATAAAGGACGGCGCATCCCGCGCGGTCCACGTCAAGCTTACAGTCTTCGACGTTCCCGTGTTCCCCTATGACAGCAAGACCTACGGCGCACTCAATATCAAAATGTATAACGATTGATAGATGAAAAATAAGAAAGCCCGCGATCGCGGGCTTTCTTATTTATTTGCATTGCTTTTTGCGGTTTTTATCGAAGCTATAAGCAAAATACGAATTGTTGAACAGGTTTTATTGAGGGACGTATATGTAACCTCATCAATGTAATCTGTTTTTAGTAAAATATCTAACCATTTTCCCGTTTCGTTGGCTTCCTTTAAGGCGATTTCGAGTTTTGCAATAAAATCCGCGCGGCTATGTCCATATTTGCTTTCAGCAATATTAGCACAGACGCTCGTTGCGCTTCGACCTATTTGATTCGAAACGATCGTTTCTTTCTTCTGCCTGAGTTTTTTCACCAAATTCAAGACATCAACCGATAATTTCATTGATAACTCGGAAAGTTTATCTTCTTTCATTTCTACCACCCCTCACGAACATCATACCATACTTTTGCACAATGTGCAACATCATTTACGGCGTTAGCCGTAACATCGTTTGCCGAAGGCAACACTGTTTGTGCTTTGCACAACATCATTTTGTGTCCGCCGACGTATAACGATGTTGACCCGACGGTCAAACGAGGTTTGCAACTGCGTTGCAAAACGATGTTGTGTCCTTGCGGACACAAACACAAAAATAAAGACCGTCTTTCGACGGTCTTTATTTTTGGAGCTACTAACCGGATTCGAACC
>CAYZHW010000140.1:0-4339 GCA_964478105.1 uncultured Lachnospiraceae bacterium
ATTCAGCTCTCGGGTTCGTTTATGCCCCAGAGATTCAAGAGCCTTGTCGACAAATTCGGCTCGGATCCTGCTGCGATGAAGCAGGCGGGAATAGCGTATGCGACCGACCAGATAATCGATCTATTTGCTAACGGTATCACCAATGTTCACGTGTACTCGATGAACAAACCCGACGTAGCCGAGAAGATACTCTCAAATCTCTCGGACATTCTTGGAAAATGAGACCTGTCGTATTAACAAAAACCTACGCCGAACCACCGGTTTGCGAGAGAGAGATACTTCGCTATGCGCTCTGCAGAGAAGAGGATGACGATGTTGTCGGTCTTATGAGGTCGGCGCTCGCTGAGGTGCGTGAAAAGCTTGTGTACACGGTGTGCTACACCGAGACAGATGTGAAGATAAACGGCAGCATATGCGACCTTGGACTTTTTGCAGTCAATTCGCGTGATCTTGCAAAAGATCTTACGGGATGCGAAAGTGCTCTGCTTTTCGGTGCTACGGTAGGGGTGGAGCTCGACAGACTTATCGCAAAATACGGGCGTATATCACCCTCGCGCGCACTGATGCTTCAGGCAATAGGCGCTGAGAGGATCGAGGCACTTTGCGATGTGTTTTGCTCGGACATTGCTGACGGACGCATTGCAAGACCGCGTTTTTCGCCGGGGTACGGAGATCTATCTCTTGAGGTTCAAAGGGACATTTTTTCTATTCTTGACCCGGGAAAAAGGATCGGACTTTTCCTTACGGAAAGTATGCTGATGTCGCCCTCAAAATCGGTTACGGCGATAATGGGCATATGCGGGAAAGATAAGGAGTAATTATGGAATTTCTTGATTTTCTTAAAAGCAATATAGTTTATCTCGACGGGGGGATGGGCACGCTTTTGCAGGCGCGCGGACTTAAGCCGGGGGAGCTGCCCGAGAAATGGAACATATCCCATCCCGAGGTGATCGTGGATATACACAGAGCATATTTTGATGCGGGAAGCAACGTTGTGTGCACGAACACGTTTGGCGCTAATATTCTCAAGTTTTCCGAGGATGTGCTCGAGTCCATTATATCGGCGGCAATGAAAAATGCCAAAATGGCACGCGATATGAGCACATCGAAAAAGGAGAAATTCATCGCGCTCGATATAGGGCCTTCTGGCAAGCTTTTGGCTCCGCTCGGTGATCTTGATTTCGAGGATGCGGTTTCGGTCTTTGCCAAAACGGCTGAGCTGGGCGAGAAATACGGAGCCGATCTTGTTATTATTGAGACTATGAATGACAGCTACGAGACCAAAGCGGCGCTTCTTGCGGTAAAGGAGAACACTTCGCTCCCCGTTATTGTTTCCAACGCGTACGGCGAAGGCGGAAAGCTTATGACGGGAGCGACTCCCGCAGCTATGGTCGCACTTCTTGAAGGTATGGGCGCTGATGCGATAGGTGCGAATTGCTCGCTTGGTCCGAAGCAGTTGCGGGGAGTGGCGGAAGAGCTTTTGGAGAACGCTTCTGTTCCCGTAATACTCAAACCCAATGCGGGGCTTCCCAAGGTCGTGGACGGGAAGACTGTATTTGACGTTACAGTCGACGAATTTGCGGACGAGGTCGTATCTCTTGTGAAAAAAGGTGTGCGCGTTATCGGCGGATGCTGCGGCACGACGCCCGAATACATAAAGGCGCTTTCCGATAAGACAGGGGAACTCCCGCCCGTGCCGCTTACAGAAAAGAACATAACCGCCGTGTCATCCTACACACATGCGGTGACCTTCGGCACTTCACCGATCCTTATCGGTGAACGCATTAATCCCACTGGCAAAAAACGCTTTAAACAGGCTCTTATCGAGAATGATATGGATTATATCCTTGGTGAGGGCGTAAACCAGGAAGAGAAGGGCGTGCATATACTTGATGTCAACGTCGGACTTCCCGATATTGACGAGGCGGATATGCTGCGGCGTACCGTCTGCGAGCTTCAGGCGGTGACCGATCTCCCGCTTCAGATAGATACTTCGGATCCCGCCGCAATGGAAGGGGCGCTTCGCCGTTACAACGGAAAGGCAATGATAAATTCGGTCAACGGTAAGCGTGAGAGTATGGAATCGGTATTCCCGCTTGTGAAAAAATACGGCGGACTTGTCGTAGCGCTGACACTGGATGAAAACGGCATTCCCGAGAGCGCGGACGGCAGATTTGCCGTTGCCGAAAAGATACTTGCCGCAGCGAAAAAATACGGGATCGCAAAAAAAGACATCATATTCGATACTCTTGCAATGACTATAAGCGCGGACAACCGCGCTGCACTGGCGACGCTCGGCTCACTTCGCCGCATTAAGAGTGAGCTCGGATGCCACACTTCGCTCGGTGTATCAAATGTATCTTTCGGACTTCCCGTGCGCGATGCGGTAAACGGAACTTTTTTTGCTCTCGCACTTGAAAACGGACTTTCTGCTGCTATAATGAATCCGTATTCGACTGATATGATGAAGACCTATTATGCATACAGAGCTCTTTCGGGACTTGACGAAAACTGTGTCGATTATATCGGAGCATCCGATTCATTTGCGGTAGTGCAGAGCAGTGTTGCCGCCCCTTCCGCTAAAGGTGCGGAGTCGTTTGCCACAGAGCTTCAGCGTGCAATCGTAAAGGGACTTCGCGACAAGGCGGGCGAGATAACAAAAGAGCTTCTTAAAACTACTCCGGCGCTCGATATCGTCAACAAGGATGTCATACCCGCACTCAACACAGTCGGAGCAGGATTTGAAAAAAAGACGGTTTATCTGCCTCAGCTTCTTATGAGTGCAGAGGCGGCGAAGACGGCTTTTGAGGAGATCAAGTCGTTTGTCTCGATCGGGAATGCCAAGGCCGAGAACAAGGGCGTGTTCGTACTTGCTACTGTTCACGGCGACATCCACGACATAGGAAAGAATATCGTCAAGCTCCTTCTTGAAAATTATGGCTTTGACGTGATAGATCTCGGACGTGATGTGCCTCCCGAGAAAATTGCCGATGAGGTCGTGCGCAGGCACGCACCGCTTGCAGGGCTCAGCGCGCTTATGACCACTACCGTTCCGGCTATGGAAGAGACAATAAAGCTCATACGCGCCAGTGCACCGTGGTGTAAGATAGTCGTAGGCGGGGCGGTGCTCACAAAAGAATACGCCGACAAGATAGGCGCTGACGCATACGCGAAAGATGCGATGGAAGCGGTCAGATACGCCGAGTCGGTTACAGTAAAATAACAGTTAAAAAGTGTCACTTCGGAAAGTGACACTTTTTTCTATTTTTCTATGTGCGTATGTGACATAATTTTTAATCCGCTCTCTATATAATATTATCGAGGTGATAGGGTGGAACAGGTGGTATACGGCGATGTGCTTTTCCTTATCAATTTCAGTATGGACTTCCTCGCGCTCTACATATGTGCAAGGGTACTTCACAGAAAAATAAAAACAGTGCCCTTTGTTATCTCCGCTTCGCTTGGCGGGGCATATTCGGTGGCGAGCCTTTTTATTGAGCTGCCAAGGTTGTTTTTGCTTATTTTTGACGTTGCAATCGCTTTTGCTATGTGCGCGGTAGCTTTTGAGGTGTCAAAGGATAATAAATTTTCTCTTTCACGTGCTTGTATTTCGTCTTTTACGTTTTTTGTATGCGAAATGCTTTTCGGCGGGGCGGTGACGGCACTTTTTAATATGCTCGGGTGTACTTCATTTGCCGAGCGGATGAGCATAGGTGACATAAATTCTGCGTACAGCGATATACCGCTTTGGATGTTTGTCTTTCTTGCGGGCACGAGCGCTATAATTACATATATCGGCGGCAGACTCTTTGGCAGAGGTGTGTCCGAAAAAACGGTCGAGATCAGAATAGAGAACGGCGGTAATACGCTTTTGTTTTCGGCTCTTGTCGACAGCGGCAATCTGCTTTCCGATCCCTTGACAGGTAAGCCTGTAGTGGTGATTGGATACGAAAAAATAAAGAACTTTCTGCCGCCGGATGTGCGTGCTTATGCTTATGATATGAACACCGGAAAGCTGAGTATTGAAAATGCTAAGCGGATAAGGCACATTCCCGCTTCCGGGGTGGGGCATAGCACCGTTCTTGTGGGGTTCGTTCCGGAACGTATGACGATATCTGCAGGGAATAAAAGCTGCGAAGCCGACGCGGTCGTTGCAATAGAAAAGAATGTTTGCGATTTCGGCGGACTCGACGCGATAGTCCCTATAAGACTTGCAAAACTATAAGGAGAAGAAGTTTGAAAATAAATTTTCAAACACGGTTTTGTGGCTTTTGCCGCAATAAGCAGAGCGGCAATTTGCTGACGAAAACCAGCCCCAATTCCCAAAGAGAAAGGAAGC
>CAYZHW010000141.1:0-4289 GCA_964478105.1 uncultured Lachnospiraceae bacterium
GGAGGAATCTTATGAAATCTACAGGAATCGTACGTAAGGTCGATGAGCTCGGAAGAATAGTTCTCCCTATGGAGATAAGAAAAACTATGGGCATCAAGGAAAAGGATCCCATAGAGATATTCACCGATGATGAGCGAATCATCCTCTCTAAGTACAACCCGTCCTGCACATTCTGTTCTAACGTGGACAATATCGTGTATTTCCAGGGCAAGCGCATCTGCGCAGACTGCCTTGAAAAGATCAAGACTCAGTTTTGATTATATGAGATAAGACCTGATAATATGAAAACGGACCGCATAAACGGTCCGTTTGGTTTTTTAAAATTCCGGCGTATACCTTTTATCCGCCGAGCTTCGTTCTTGAAAAAAGCCGTCGAAGCCAAGTGCGATGGCATATTCAAGCACGCTGTTATATTCAAAAGTTGTTATCCTTCTTTTAAGTGCCTTCTCTTCTCCGTCGTAGAAATCGGGCGTGTACTGTCCCATCAAGCTCAGGCGTATGTCCTTTATCGGTACAAGCTCTAAGAGCGCATCAAGCACTTTTTTGGAATCCTCTCTTGCCCCCGGGAGCACAAGATGCCGCACGATAAGCCCGCGCTTGGCAAGTCCGCTCTGCTCGCGGTATGCACCGACCTGACGGTACATTTCGGATATTGCCGCCGATGCCACCTCAAAATAATCGGATGCGGCAGAGTATTCTCCCGAGAGCTCACACGAGAAATATTTAAAATCGGGCAGATATATGTCAACGAGTCCCGATAGCATACGAAGCGTCCGGACCTTGTCGTATCCGCCCGTGTTGCAGACTACGGGTATGCTCAAGCGCGGCTTGGCTATTTCAAGAGCTTTTACCACGCTCGGTGCAAAATGCATCGGTGTCACAAGATTAATATTGTGCGCCCCCACCTCTTCAAGCGAAAGCATAATATCGGCAAGCTCAGCCGCACTCACGCATTGTCCCGCTTCGCCGCCGCGGCTTATTTTTTTATTCTGGCAAAAAACACACCCGAGCGAACATCCGCAGAAAAAAATCGCGCCTGAGCCCCGTGTACCCGAAACAGGCGGCTCTTCCCACATATGAAGCATAGTTTTCGCAATTCTCATTTTATCCGAAGCATAGCAAAAGCCCGGGGGTTCGCTCATTCGGTCCGCACCGCATTCACGCGGACAGAGCGTGCAGTTTATGTAATAATTCTTTTCCATTTCAACGGCCTTTTTGTCATTTGTTATATCAAATATATCACAAAAAAGCCCCCAAGTCAATTAAATTGCCTTTTTATGATTGATTTTTCGGTCTTTTTTTGTTATACTGTAAGGTAGAGATTTTTAAAAGGAGGCGGAGAGCTTGAAAATACTTATGACTCTTATGGGACTTGAGATCGGCGGCGCGGAAACGCACGTTATCGAGCTCTCAAAGGCACTTGTGTCAATGGGACACGAGGTCACGGTCGCTTCTAACGGCGGAGTTTACGTTGCCGAGCTTGATTCTGTCGGTATTCCTCACGTAAAGCTTCCCTTGCACACAAAAAATCCCTTTGCCGTAATAAGATCTTATATTTCGCTAAAAACGCTCATAAAAAAGGAGCAATTCGATATCGTTCACGCGCACGCGCGCATCCCCGCATTCATCTGCGGACTTTTGCACAAAAAACTGCATTTCCGCTTTATTACCAGCGCACATTGGGTGTTCAAGGTCAATCCGCTATGGCGTGCGGTCGCTAATTGGGGCGAGAGGTGTGTGGCTGTCAGTGACGATATCAAGCAGTATGTAATTGACAACTACGGTTTTTGTGCCGATAATGTATCGGTAACGATAAACGGCATAGACACCGAAAGATTTTCCGAGAATGTCGATTTTTCGGATATTGAAAAAGAATTCTCACTCAAAAAAGGCGCAAAAAGAATCGTATATGTCAGCCGTATGGACACATCGAGAAGCGCGGTCGCCGCACTACTCTGCGAGATCGCTCCAAAGCTTAAAGAGTGCTTTCCCGATACCGAGATCGTCATTGTCGGCGGCGGTGACGACCTTGCCCGTATTGCATCTATGGCAGATACGGCAAACAAAACGGTGGGTGAAAAATTCATACACATAACGGGCGGACGCACCGATATAAATAAATTCATCGCCGCGGGCGACATCTTTGTCGGCGTATCGCGCGCCGCGCTTGAAGCTATGTCGGCATCGAAACCGACTGTCGTTGCGGGCAATGAGGGATATATCGGAATATTCTCCCCCGAAAAACTCGGTGTTGCCATAGACACGAATTTCTGCTGCCGCGGATGCGAAGAATCATCAACAGAGCTACTCTTACGCGACCTTACCGAGCTGCTTTCGGCATCCGGCGAAAAGCTTCGCGAGCTCGGTGAATACAATAAAAAAACCGTCCTTGGCAATTATTCTGTCAAGAGAATGGCAAATGACTATGTCGACGCATACAAAAAGCTCGCGCCCTATAAGCATTACAAAAAAGGCGACATTGTGATCTCGGGTTATTACGGTTACGGAAACACGGGAGACGATTCCCTGCTTCTTTCGATCATTGAGAATCTTCGATCCGCCGATCCCTTGGCAAAGATAACGGTCATCACAAAAAATCCGAAAAAGATGGAAGTGCGTTTCGGCGTCAGATGTATCAGCAGAATAGATCTTCCCTCGATCATCTCCGAACTTAAGAGCGCAAAGCTTCTCCTTATGGGCGGCGGAAGTATCCTGCAGAATTCTTCAAGCAACCGCTCGCTCTTCTATTATACAGAGATAATAAAGCTCGCCAAACGCCTCGGCACAAAGATAATGCTTTATTCCAACGGCATCGGTCCGCTGATCGGCGAGAAGAGCAAGCTACGCGCCGCAGAAGCGATAAACTCGGTCGACAAGCTCACTCTGCGCGAGCCATCATCGCTTGAGGAATTGAAATTGCTCGGAGCAAATACAAGCAATGCAAGTATCAGTGCCGATCCCGCACTTCTGCTTTCACCTGCAGATGACGGAAGAATAAAGTACATCTTCGATAAAAACGGAATAGAAAAAGATAATAAGTATTTCGCCGTTTCGGTGCGTGAATGGAAAAAGCTGCGTAATCTTTCGAACGGCACAGGCGAGATATCCTTCGAGCAAACTCTTGCCGATGCGATAAATGAGATCAGCAAAAAAACGGACGCTACACCGATATTTATACCGATGCAGCCCTCGCGCGATACCGAGATATGCAAGCGCATAAGAGCGCTTTGCACCCCAGACTCTATTATGCTCACCGGGCTTACCGCGCACGAGCTTATCGGCGTTGTAGGCCACACCGAATTTGTCATCGGTATGAGACTCCATATGCTCATCTATGCGACAAGCGCGGGCGTGCCCGTACTCGGCATCTCGTATGACCCGAAGATAGATGCGTTTCTTGAATATTCGGGACAGCCCAAAGCTCTTGATGTGAGAAGCATTACAAGCTCCGAGATCCTCTCGGCGCTTACCGATATAATAAACGACCACGACAACATAAAAACAGAGATCGAAGCAAAATGCGAAAAGCTGAAAGTCCTTGCAAAGCTTGATGCAAACACAGCAATAGATCTTTCGGGAAAATAATTATGATAAAAGCAGTAATATTCGATTTTGACGGCACACTTGCCGACACTCTGGACGCCCTTCGCGAGGGCATCAATTTGACGATGGAGCACTACGGCTTTCCTCTCCACACGAACGAGGATATAAAACGCTTCATCAACAAAGGCGCGCGTACGCTCGTACAGCTCTCGCTTCCCGAGGACAAACAGGGCGATGAAGTATTCCTCGACGAAGCACTCGAAAAATACAGAGAGTGCTATTCCAAGGTATACCTTCACACAGAAAGCGCTTACAACGGTATTCCCGAAGCAATAGAAGCTCTCCGGGCAAAGAAAATAAAGCTTGCAGTCCTCTCCAACAAGCCCGATGCATTCACTAAATCGCTTTGCAAATCTATTTTCGGCGACGTGTTTGAAATAATACTGGGCGCGGGAGTTTTTCCGCACAAACCGGATCCTGCGGCGGCACATCATATTGCAAAAGAATTTGGTATCAAACCCGATGAATGTGCTTTTATCGGTGACTCGGACGTTGATATGAAAACGGCAAACAATGCGGGTATGTTCGCGCTCGGCGTCGCATGGGGATTCAGAGACAAAAATGTACTGTTTGAAGCAGGTGCGGCGGCAATCGCAGACAGGCCCGAAGATATAATTAAGATAATAGAAGGGGGTGTAAAAGAGTCACTTATGAGCGGGTGTTTCAGCCATTCATAACTCTTGAAC
>CAYZHW010000142.1:0-4280 GCA_964478105.1 uncultured Lachnospiraceae bacterium
TTCGGTCTGGTTTTTTATTTTTTAAAAGTAATCTTTAATTGTTTGTGTATTATCCTCGGAGTATTCTATCTCCTCGGACACGATCCGTGCGAGGGTGATGATGCTCTCGTGCGGATATTTCTTGATAAGCGATGCGAGCAGTCTTTCGCAAAAGAGGCAGAAGCCAAGATGCGAGCGAAGTTCATCATCGCTGTACACCTCGGTACAGTGCCTGTAAATAAAATAGGAAAGTGCACGTTCAAGAGATTTTTCGGCGTCCTTCGGCGTTTTTGTGTCGGAGGAATAGTGTGCAAATATCTCTTTGTGGGAGTCGTCGAGATACTCAAGCGAGCCGATGATATCGTGCCATTTTTTGTCCGATAGCTTAGACGGTGAGATGCCTACTCACGGTATATCAAGTTAAGCTTTTCTTGATAGTATAACGGAGACGAGAGGACAGAGAATAGCTTTTCTCTTATTGGTATGGAGTCATATTCGACTTCACTGTCTGTCTCATCTATCGTGCTTATTTCGCCAAGCTCTGCGTAATCATCCGATGAGAGAATTATCCTTGCCGCTTCTTCGCAACACATACCGAGTCCGACTTCTTTGCCTTGTGCGCTGTAGTTATAAAAACGCGGATGCTCACGGCAAATATCGCAGAGGCGGTCTTCGCCAAGCTCAAGGATGATATTGCACAGCCCTGATCTATTAAGATGCGGGCAACGCACATCGGAGCAGAGCCTGAAATGAGGTGTCTCTTCCCACTCGATGCTGTTTTTTACGGTATCACCGTAGCCGCCCGAGAGGGAAGAATACTTTTTTGCTGTATCAGAGTCGATGTCTATCTCCCAACCGATGCAACAGGAGTGCGTGCATCGGTCGGCGATGCATACAAAATCCTTATAATATTTCGGAGCAAAAAGCTTCATTTAGTTCTCTTCGTTTTCGTCCTCGAGAAGTCTGAGGCCTGCGATAGAGGAGACGGGAAGAGAGAAGAGGATAGCCTTTGCGTCTGTTGTGGGGCCCGCGCCTGCAAGTATTGCTTTCATAATGTTGCCCTTTTCTTCTGTCTTTGCGACGATAAGGGTCATTTCCTTTTCCTCGGCAATCGAAATGCCAAGGAACTTCTGTGCGTGTTCACTGCCTGTGCCCTTTGCGTGAAGGACCGTGCCTCCTCTTGCACCGACGCTGCGTGCCGCTTCCATTATGTCGTCTGTATATCCGCGCTCAGATATAACCACTATAAGCTCGTGCTTGGTCTCGTTTGACATTTCTTTTTCATCTCCTTTTGTCTCTTTTGCAAGGCTGTCTTCACCTGCAAGATATTTGAACAGGTCTTTTCCGGCGATACTGCTTAGGGGTATTGTAAATGCTATTCCCATACCGGGCATATCAATGCCCATTTTGTAGACGAGATCACGCATAACCGATTTTGATGTTTCTTCATCGGTTAAAGTGAAAATAACTTCTTTTTCTGTTTTCTCTATTCCGAGGTAGTCAAGGACGTCGCTGCTTGCCGTACCGTTGCCCATACAGTTGAGAACTATGGGCAGACCGTGATCGACGTAGAACGATATGAATTTCTCGCCAAGACCTCTGGTCGTTATCGTTATTAAAAATCTTAAATTTTTCACTCTGTTACCTCCTGCGTCAAAGCTCGATGATGTCGTCGTCGGAGTCTGCAACCTCGACGGGTATCTCTTCTGTCTTTGTTTTGGTGAGCTTGAATTTGTAGCAAAGTCCAAGTATCTGTATAGTTATAAGGGGAGTCATTGCGACCATAGCAACGACGCCGAACGCGTCGGTGATAACGTTTCCGCCCAGCGCCTCGCAGGCTCCCATTGCAAAGGGAAGAAGGAAGGTCGCCGTCATAGGACCGGATGCAACTCCACCCGAGTCAAATGCGATAGAAGTGAATATCGGCGGAACGAAGAATGTGAGGATAAGCGCGATCGCATATCCGGGGATGATGAAATACATAATCGATATTCCGGTAAGCACGCGTGTCATTGCAAGACCGAGAGATATCGCAACGCTTATCGAGAGGCTGAGTCCCATTACTCTTTGAGGAATTGCTCCGTCGGTGATCTCCTCGACCTGCTTGTTGAGGACGAAGACGGCGGGCTCAGCTGCAACGATAAAGTAACCGATGATCATACCGATGGGGATAATGATCCAATTATAATCGAGCGCCGAAAGCTGTGCTCCGAGATAGTTACCTACAGGCATAAAGCCGACGTTTACGCCGGTGAGAAAGAGTACAAGTCCTACGTATGTGTAGAGCACGCCGACGATTACCTTGACGCTCTGCTTCTTCGGGAGCTTCAAAAAGAAGAGCCTGAACACAAGGAAGCAGACGACGATGGGGGCAAGCGAGATCGCGACCTCGGCAAAGTATTCGGGGAATCCGTGCGCGAATTCGCTCCAAAGCACCTTTGAATCTGCGATATGAACAAGCTCTGTCGCCTCGTAAGCGGCATCGTCGGGATTGTAGAGCATACCGAGGATGAGCACGGCAAGTATCGGACCGATAGAGCAGAGTGCAACAAGACCGAACGAGTCGTCCTTGGCATTTCTGTCGCTTCGTACGCTTGCAACACCGATACCGAGCGCAAGGATGAAGGGAACCGTCATGGGACCCGTTGTAACTCCGCCCGAGTCAAACGCGATAGAGAGAAAATCGTCGGGCACGAAGAAAGCAAGAACGAATACTATTATGTAGAAAAAGAGGAGTATGTGCGCGAGCTTGATCTTGAAGAAAGAACGAAGCACCGCGATCACAAGAAAGAATCCGACGCCCGCAGCGACCGCACCGATAAGAACGGGCGTGGAGACCGATGCGACCTGATCGGCAAGCACCTGCAGGTCGGGCTCGGAGATCGTTATGACCGCTCCGATGATAAAGCAAACGATCGCGATGAGCGGCACGTTTTTGGCCTGTGTGATCTTTGCGCCGATACGCTCGCCCATAGGGGTCATCGACATCTCGGCACCGAGCGTAAAGAACGCATTTCCGAGAACGAGAAGTGCCGCGCCGAAGATGAATGCAAGCAATGATCCCGCAGGGATGGGAGCTATTGAAAATGAAAGGATGAAGACGATAAGCACGATAGGATAGACCGACGATATGGCTTCCTTGAGCTTATCCTTGAGTATGAGTGTTCGTGAGGACAAGATGTTACCTCCGTAATATAATAATACTTCATTTATTATACCATAGATTCAAAGGAAAAACAATCGGTAATTGTAAATAAAAAGAGAACGCGGCTGCGTTCTCTTTTTGGGTTCACTTCTCGTTTTTTCTTCTGAATATAGCTTTGAAAGCCGTGCGCACGAAGGGCTGGATAAAGAACAGTTGTGTGAAGAAGGCGAAGGGAAAATTGAAGCACACTAACTTCAAGAAGTTGGCAATAAGTGTTATGATGTTAAAGCCGGCATAGTAGGGGTAATAGAGAAATGCGGCGATAAAGCTCATTGCGGGACACATAAGACCGACTGTGGCGGATATGATAGCCGATTCAAAGAGAACGGGGTGTGTACTTTTGGGGTCAAAGACCTTGCAGGCAAGTTTGAAAGAACACGGGCTTCCCATAAGCATCTCAAGTGTGTATGCGAGTACAAATTCAACTGCTACGACCGCCCATATAGGCAGGTTGCGGCCAAGCATATAAACTCCGCCCATAGAGTTTATCGCGGCAAGCACGCTTCCTTGTTCAGAGACCTCCATAAGCGTGGCGCCGTTTACGACGTATAGACTGTAGAACACGTATGCGTGTACCGTGATGATGACTGTGATTAATGCGAAAATGCATCTCTCAAATTGATTTCTTGGCATAATATGATTCCTTTCTTTTTTGCGCAAAAAACACACGTCTTGCTCTCGGACGTAAAAATGAATCGTGATCAGATTTACATACCTGGGTGGTAAGACGTGTGTCGTTCATGCATATTTTTTGTCGATTTATTATACCAGAAAAAAGAAGAAAAAGTCAAGCGGGAATTTTGATGAACTATAAAGGGCCAATAAAAGCGGTATATTTTAGAGGGACTTGCATCCACACAAACGGCATAAAAAAAGAGACCACAAATGTGGTCTCTTTTGATGGACTCGAACCTACAACGAAAATTCGCTTTGCGAATTTTGTTGGCAAGAATGATACAGTTGGTGCGAGGTTGAAGGGATGCGCATTCTTGCAGTGGGCTCTCGTGCCCACGCAAACGGCATAATAAAAGAGACCACATTTGTGGTCTCTTTTGATGGACTCGAACCTACAACGAAAATTCGCTTTGCGAATTTT
>CAYZHW010000143.1:0-4263 GCA_964478105.1 uncultured Lachnospiraceae bacterium
TATTTTATCATAAGGTATTTTAAACTGAAGGATCTGTTCATCCGAAAAAGAACAAATTATCACGAATTCTCTGTATAAAGAGACTCTTACTGTCACATCCGTGTATCTTTCAAGGGTTTTATCCCACGATCTTTTATAAACAATAAACCATCTTAAATTTAATATCCAAGTAACAATAAGCATTCCCAGCGACAGACCGCTCAAAAACCATTCTTCAAAATAAGCCAAACCGAGCATACCGACAACTATCATAACACTTGTGATTATCATTCTGAACCAAAAAGTCCTCATTGCCTTTGCAGGCATAATCGCCGCCCTTTCGGGATCTATCTTTTGAGTGTACTGCTCATACGGAACCTCACCGATCCCCTCATATATATCTTTCTTCACTCTTCCACCCCCTATGATACGATTTTACCACAAAAGTTGTCACTTGTCAACTTTTGGAGCATCGGTACACAAGATGTTAAAAACAAACGCAAAACCCACCCTGCGGGGTGGGTTTCTTTTATCATTCTCCGACGCGGATGGTGTCACCCTCGTCGATAAGCGGACGAAAAGCGGGACGCTCGGCAAGTCTTGGGGAGTTAGGCGTGTGAAAGGTCAGGTACTTCTTCCCTTCCGCTTCGAAGATCATTCCGTGTCCGCCGTCGCTTGTAATGATTGGATCAAGATGTTCGAGATCCATTCCAAGCTTGCCACCCTTAAATCTGACAAGGCACTCTGCGTACTGTCCGCCTATCTTGGTCGACCACAGCATAAAGAGCACGCCCGTCTTCGAGCGGTACATATACGGTCCGTCGGTGATATAATGCTTGCCCTCTTCAAAGGGATCTGCCCACTTAGGCGAGGATGCAGAAAACAGCGTCGTCACATCTCCGACGATACCCGAGAGGTCATCTGCAAGACGCGCATAGCACATCGTGCCGTCGATTATCTGTGTATGCTCGCGGCAGAAGATAACGTAGGGTACGCCGTCCTCGACGTAGAGCGTGCCGTCAAGGCACTCCCACTCCTCGGGTGTGATTATCCCCTTAGGTGTGAAGGGTCCTGTCGGAGTATCGGAGACAAGTGAATAGGTCGCACGCCAGCCCATCTCGCGCGTAAAGGTCGCGAACATATAGTATTTTCCGTTATATTTATATACCTCGGGCGCCCAGTTTGCAGAGGTGTTCATTCCGTATTTCTCGGAATCAAAGCACTCGGCAGGCTCGCTCCAATTCTCCATATCATCCGAGACATAAACGTCAAAACCTCCGACACCCTTGCCGAAATCCTTTGCTCTTGTTCCGTAGAGATAATACTTTCCGTCATCGATCAAAACAAACGGATCGCGGATATTTATTTCACTTGCTTTCATAAAGGTTCTCCTTTTCGATGTCATTGATCACAGTATAGCATAAACTCTGCCGTCAGGCAAGACAGAGAAGAAAAAAACAGAGAGATCTTTCTCTCTGTTTTTTGATAGTGTATGTATTATGGCCTGTGTCAATCATTGCCGGTTCCGTGTGTAGGAATACGCTCGGATTCGGGCGGCAACTCCATATAATTTGAATAAAGCTTAGTCAAAACGCTATGGCTGTCAGAAGGAACGTAAAAACGTCCGTCTTCAAACTCAAGTTCCTCGGGTTTTCCAAACCATTCGGAAGAAAAGAAGCATTTTTGCGGTCTTGAAAGGTATACGGCGGCATAACAGAAATACTCCTTTGACTCGCTGCCGCAATACTTGGTCAATACCCGTACTGCTTTTTTCAAGCATCTGTCTTCACTTATAAAGAAAAACATTTTGAATTTTTGATGCAAGGTATAAATGATCTTGTTCATTTTCCCGAAGAAAGAATCCTGAATGATCAAAAAATTCTTGCATCGCGCGATCTTGTAGAATAATAACGCACGCTTAAACCGCTTAAAATATTTTTCCTTTTTGTCATATGGGAAACTGTCAAGTGCAAAAAGTCTATCCAGGGATGAGCCTGAATTGTTGTACCCGCATAGGTTCTGCTGAGCGTGCCGTCGAGATCCAATATTCTCATTTGAAACTCGGATGGACGGTCTCCTTTTGGCTTGTGCGGTCCCTCATTCAATACAAAGCGCTCATCGGTGTTGTTTTCTCTAAGATAAGAAAGCAACTTCATATAATCTTCTCTGGTCATCCAAACATCAACATCGTCATCCCAGGGGATAAAGCCCTCGTGACGAACGGCGCCCAAAAGAGTGCCGTATGCAAGATAGTAAGTCAAGCCGTTCTGGCGGCATACCTTGTCAAGGAACTTCAAAATAGAGAGCGATCGTTCCTGAATATTTCTAATTCCGTAGGGATCAGTGATGTTTTTCATATTCCACCCCGCAAAAAATGTAACGGCAAATGCCTATACGTTAATTATATCTTTATCACAGATAAATGTCAATATCTTAAGCAGCTTCGAGAGGTTGACAAATAATTTTAAAATGCCCTACGCAACGCAAAAAAGATATTAATAAGATCAGATAAAAGAAAAATCACTCGATTTGATTTTTATTATTTGCCGGGATAGAATTTGTTTTTTGCCATAGAAAGACGGTGTGCGTCATGCTTTAAGAAATATATATCATCCATAGTAGTGCGATACCAAGCTGCTGTCGCAAAACCAAGCAAGCGGCTTTCGTCGATAACCTTCTTGCAGTGAGCAACGACCTGCTCTGTGCATTTGCCGTTGTTCCAAGTGGAAGCGGTAGGGATCTGATCATAGCCGAGCTCCTCGAGTCGAAGGAATGCATTGAAGCACTTATCCCATCCGGCAGGATCTGTAAATCCTTCGTAAGCTCTGAAGTAGAACCAGTCGGACTGTACAACAGACTTAGGCATATGCTTAACAAAAAGATCCGGGAACTTCCATGCATAGTCAGACCATACCCACGGACGTGCTCCGTTCTTCTCACAGCACTCAAAGAGGAAATACCAGTCGTGCCAGAAGAGCTGCTCGTTACGGATGATCATAGACTCAAGATGCTTTTCATTGCCGGGATACTCCTCGTCCATACCGAGATGGAAGTATTTGGGATGATCGAAAAGCTCGCAGGTCTCGTCAATGAGATCCTTGCAGAGCTCGTAGTATACGGGAGTCGATGTCAGGCGGCGGTAGGATTTCATCCAAGACGAATGAGCTGTCGAGAAGTTAAACTTAGGAATGGGCGTCATACCGAGTGCGCGGATATCGGCAAGCTTTTCTTTGAGCTTATCGCGGCTCCACGCATTGGGCGCGGCGATCTCGGGGTGGCTGTCAAAGCGTACACCGTCAAGTATATCGATAAGCACCGTGTTGATCCCCTGCGAGGGCAGAAAGCGGATTATCTCGTCCCAAGCCTCCTCCTCTGTATCTATCTCCTCTCTCCAGTCGGGCTCGATATAAAGACCGAATCCCGGAGTGGTATGGTCGCATGAAATGTGCTGACTGATTCGAATATAATAAGTCCACATCAAATTGTTTTTCATATTGTTACCTCCATTTGCATTTTTAGCTCTGCCGCAGGTCTATTCTCTTGCGGCGTTGGTTTAATTATATACTAAAACCTTTTAGTTGTCAACTTTATATGAGAAATTAGTTAAAAAAACACCCTGATGGGTGCTTTGAAGTATATGTTCTCTATTGCACTTCGCTCCCCTCATCGGAACGTACGCTTTCGCGCGCCGATTCTTATCATCCGAACGGTGGCTCTTTCAAGAAATTGTGCGGTGCGCAGACAAGTACATTTTTCCTTGATAATAGTGCCCCGTTCGTATTCCATATAAAAACTTCCTTTCGGTCGGGAAATACCGTTATACCGAAAGGAAGTGGAAAGTCCGGATAAATTTTTGAAAATTATCTGTTAGCAATGTTCGATTTTGCCGTTCTGCAAGAGGAAACAAGCATAACACGGAGAGTTGCACATTTATCAGAAAGGATTTTGTACTGTTGAGCATCAATATAATTCGTTCTATGTAAAAGTTCAAGCCAATAGCCCGTTTCGCTTGCCTCTTTGAGTGCTATTTCAAGTTTGGATATAAAATCCTTTTTGCCTTGTGCGTATTGTGCCTCGTGGATATTTGCACCGATAGAAGTTCCGCTTCTACCGATCTGATTAGCGATAACAGATTCGTGGTTTGATTTTAAGTATTTGACAAGGTTAATAACATCTACGGAAAATTCCATTGATAATTCGCGGAGTTTAGATTCAGCCATAGTAGCACCTCGTTTTCGGTTATATTATAACATAATTATAAGCGTTTGTAAAGAGTGATGTTGC
>CAYZHW010000144.1:0-4219 GCA_964478105.1 uncultured Lachnospiraceae bacterium
CTCCTTGTTTACGTGTCCGACAAGTACGACAGACGCACCGTCGCTCTTTGCCTTGTTCATAAAGGCCAGCGCGGTCTCTTTTACCTGCGTGACACTTCCGGGTGTGGAAGTCAAACGGTCATTGTATATAGTTTGTATAGAGTCTACGATTATAACGTCGGGTTTTATTCTGTCACACTGGCCGATGATGTTTTCTATGTTTGTTTCGGTTAGGATATATATGTTGTTGCCGCGCAGGCCTATGCGCTGGGCGCGAAGCTTGAGCTGACCGCGCGATTCCTCGCCCGATATGTAGAGTACCTTTCTCGTCTCGCCGAGAGAAGTGCATATCTGCATAAGCAGAGTGGATTTTCCGATGCCAGGCTCACCCGAGAGAAGCACTACCGATCCGTAAACAAGGCCGCCGCCGAGCACGCGGTCAAGCTCGCCCATTCCGGTATTGCTTCGCATATAATTGGGCAGCTCGAGCTCGTCGAAAAGTACAGCTTTGTTGTCGCTCGTGCGCTCTGCCGTCATACGCGAGGCGGCGGGCTTGGGGGAGGTGTCGATGACGTCCTCGACAAAGGTGTTCCAAGCACCGCAAGAGGGGCATTTGCCCATCCACTTGGGACTTTGATATTCACATTCGGAACAGATATATACCGTTTTTAGTCCTTTCATTTTTCGACCGTCCTATTTTTTCTATCTTATAATTAGTATAAGATAAATCGAGGTCGGTGTCAATCTTTTTATGCATTGTTGCCGAGGTAATCCATTATAGCAGCGAATACGGTACATGCGAGTTTTTTTCTGTATTCAAGCTCGGACAGTGCCTCGCACTCGGCGTAATTGGATAGAAATCCGCACTCTACGAGCACCGCGGGACATTCTATCCTGTCAAGAAGATAGATGTTGCTCGAAGCGGCTTTTATCTTTCTGTTGTTGTTCGATTGAAGATGAGTTGCGATATAAGTTTGTATCTTACCCGCTATGTTGTAGCTCTCGGCGTGATTTATCGAATAGTATACCTGTGCCCCGCGGCAATCTTCGTCGGGATTTGCGTTCATATGTATGCTCACAAGGATCGCACCCTCTTTTTCACTCGCTGTTTCAAGCCTTGCCCGCAGATCGTACATTTTTTTGTGTCCTTCGTAGCCTTCATATTTGTCGTACAGCATTTTGTCCTCGGTGCGTGTCATCATAACAGGAATATTGTTGGCATAAAGCATATCGTACAGTATCTCGGAGACCGATAGATTGAGATCCTTTTCGAGCACTCCGTTCTTTCCGATCGTTCCGCCGTCCTCTCCGCCGTGACCTGCGTCTATAACTATGCAGTGCATAGCGTTCGGGATGTATTCGCTGTCTATCACCGACGAATACCCCCCGGTTAGATCTTTGAGTTTGTCAGCAAAAAAGCAGAGAAAAAGTGCACTTGCTGCCATTCCGAGAGAGAATAGTATAAAAATCAGGGAGAATGCTGTACCGCCGAATTTTTTATTCATAAAAAATTCACCTCATTTGCTCTATTTTTGACACTTTTGCTGTTGAAATATTTTTGAATATGTAATATAATGCTTTTAGATAATTTATATTTTATCAGCTGGGAAAGTATGTACAGAAGAAGGGATCGCAGTGGAATTTTTAAAAATTAAAAGATCGTCGGCATTTGTTTGTATTTTGCTTGCTTTTTTGCTTGCCTTTTGTTCTTGTGCGAATATGTTGCCGATAGGTAATGATACAACGACCTCACCGCCGGAGACGACAAATACCACCGAGGATACCACGGTTCCGCCCGACACGACAACAAACGTTCCGGAGACTACATCCGAACCCGAAACCACGGCAGCCGAAACGACGGCGCCTCCCGCAGAAGATACGACGGCACCGCCAAAGGAAACTACTGTTCCGCCAGAAACGACACAGGCTCCGGATGACGAGCCGATCGTTCCAAAGAAGAGAATAGCATTTACATTCGATGACGGTCCTCATTATAAGACTACTCCGAAGGTGCTTGATAAGCTTGAGGAGCTTGGTGCAAGAGCGACATTTTTTGTGGTCGGATATAACGCGGTAAATCAGGGTAAAATTTTGAAACGCGCTATAGAACTCGGATGCGAGGTGGGAAATCACACCTCGGATCACGCGTTGTTTTCGAGAATATCCTATGATGAGATAGTGCAAAGCGTTACAAAGGTAAACGATATTATTGAAAATGCTACGGGCGTAAGACCGACATTGCTTCGTCCGCCGTACGGCGAGATATCAAAGGAAGCGGCGGTGTCGCTCGGTATGAACGTCATTCACTGGTCGGTCGACCCCGAGGATTGGCGTTACAGAGATGCGCAACAGGTCGCTGATCACATAATCGCCAAGGCGAAAGACGGCGATATAATCCTTATGCACGATATTTACGAGACTTCTTATGAGGCGTTTTGTATAGCGGCAGATGCACTTGTTGCGGACGGATTTGAACTTGTTACCGTAAGCGAGCTTCTCGGCTTGGACGAGACAACTGCTACCAGCGGCATCATTCACAAGAGCGTGACTAAAAAAAAATAAAGACAGAATAGTGGGGTGTCTCAACTGAATACCAAGAAAAAGATAATTATTGCTTTTTTGATACTTACGTTGATAGGCGCGGTCTCGGCGGTCGCTCTCGCACTGCCGGATTCCAAGCAGGAAGAAAGACAGGAGCTGCCTCAGTACAGTTATGATTTCCACGTGGCGGATTTTGACAGGGATATTTTGAAAGATGCAGAGTATCTTGAGCTCAACCGCTACATTGCCTATACAGAGGGAGCAACGACTGTGCTTATAACAGACGGTGATTATGAGTATTACGGTCCCGTAGTTGAGTTTTTTGCTGAATATATCGACGCTGTAATACACGGAGACCACGTGAAATATAACTCTTTTTTCTCGGATGAGTATATTGCCGAGTCGGGAGAAAAAGCGGATTTTACGATGCAACAGCTTTACGACATCAATCTTATCTATTACGGTAACGGAAATGTTGAGATAGACGGAGAGCGTGTTGCTTCTTGTGAGGTAGCGCTCGATTATATGATACGTCAGAACAACGGAAGCTTCAGAAATGATATGGGAAGCGATGCGATAAGGCGTCAGTTTATCACTCTTATAGAGCGTGAGGGCGCACTTGAAATATACTCGGTGAGAACACCTGTTTATGCAAATTAAAAAAACTGCCCGTCAGGGCAGTTTTTTAATGCCGTTTATGCCGTCTTGCTTTTTTCTCTTTCTTTTCTCCGAGGCATCCGCCGAGCACCGATGCGAGTATTACGATCGAGCGAAGTCCGAGCGAGAGTATAAAACTTGTGTCGGTATTGCTTGAATTATGCAAAAAGAGCGATACCAAAAACACAAATATCAGATATACGGCGCCTGTGATTATCCCGCAGAGCATTCCGTTGTTTTGATTGATCTTGGCACTTGCAAACCCTGCTGCAAAAGCGCCGAAAAGAAGTGCAACGTATGACAAAAGCGATACAAGCGAGGCGGGATCGGGTGTACGGTATGCTACAGCGCTCATTATAAGTAAGAGCGGCAAAGCGGATGCGAGTCCTGCGGCAAGGCCTTTTAGCGAGTTTTGCACTATCGGCTTCAGCGAGTCGTTCTCGGAAGCAGAAGTGCGTGCCGTTTTGCGTTTTTTCTTTTTGGATTGAACAGAAAGATCCACAAAAAAATACCTCCGATGAATATAATTTGTTACATTATATTCGTCGGAGATACTAAAAATTACTCTGCGTCTTCAGCTTTGACGTCTACGCATTTGATAGCGGACTTAAGGAATCTGATCTTTGTTCTGTCGTGACCTGTTTCGATCATAACAGTTTCTTCCTTGATACTTACGATCTTTCCTATAACGCCGCCGATGGTCGTTACTTCATCGCCTACCTGAAGCGAATTGCGCATCGCGTTGGTCTCTTTTTCCTGCTTCTTCTGGGGTCTGTACATAAAGAAGTAGAAAACAAGCACCATAACAACAAGCATACCGATGGTCATAAGGCTGTTGCCTGCGGAATTTCCGCCGGCATTCGCTGTGCCTTCGAGAAATGTCAACATTATTCTGTCCTCCGTGATCATTTTCATTTTTGTTACAAAGGATATTATACATTAAAAATGTAAACAATGCAAGACAAAAATGAAAAAAATAACCAAAACACACAAAAGTGTTGAAAATAATTTTGTATTGAAAAAATATTTTGAATGTGATATA
>CAYZHW010000145.1:0-4212 GCA_964478105.1 uncultured Lachnospiraceae bacterium
CCTCAAGTCCCATTTGTCCTGAACCTGCAAAAAGGTCGAGCACGTCGCGCCCTTCAATATCAAATTGTATCATTGAAAACACGGCTTCTTTGGCACGCTCCGAGGTAGGGCGGGTCGCGTCCCCGTCGAGCGTAGCAAGCTTTATGCCCCTTGCCGTGCCGGTAATTATTCGCATCATAATATCACCTCGAACCAATTATATCAAAGAAAAAAACTCAAGTCAATGAAAATATCGGTATATCTGCTCGGCATCGCGTCGGCTGATCCCCTTGACCTTTTCTATATCTTCAATGTCAGCTTCTTTTATTTTTGTCACACCGCCAAAATGAGCAAGCAGCTTTTTTGCTTTGCTCTCACCGATGCCCTTTATCTTTTCAAGTGAAGAGGTCTTAAGGGTCTTACGCTTCGCATTTGTCATAGCCGACACGGTAAAGCGATGTACCTCTTCCTGGATCTTATATATCATCGTAAACACCGACTGCTCGCGCGCGATACCGATCTCGTTATCCTCGTCCGCAAGCGCCCTTGTTTTATGATAATCATCCTTGACCATACCGAACACGGGAATGTCTATTCCCTTTTCGGCAAACAGAGCCTTCACCGTCGAAACGTGCCCTTTTCCGCCGTCAAGCAATATAAGGTCGGGAGAGATCGAAAAGCTCCCCTTTTCATCTGAAAGATGCTCAAGTCTGCGCGAGAGAGCCTCACGCATTGATGCGTAATCATCAATACCGTCAACGCTCTTTATTACAAAGGTACGGTAATCGCTTTTTTTGAATTTTCCGTTCTCGTAGACGATCATCCCTGCCGTCTTGTGCTCCGAGCCGAGGTTGGAGATATCATATGCCTCTATTCGCTCGGGCACGACCTCAAGCGAGAGCATAGACGCCAGAAGCACCGCCGCGCGGTCATTCTTGTCGGTTTCGGCAAGATAGTGTTTTGCGTTCTGCTCTGCGTTATCGTAAACCATTTTGCAGAGCTTATGCGCATCTCCCTTCTCGGGCGTTCTTATGTTTATTTTTCTTCCTGCACGCTGTGAGATATACGACGAGAGAAGCGACTCTTCTTCATCTTCAAGCTTGAAAGCCAGCAGGATATCGTGCGGGATGTATTCGCGTTTCATATAAAGATCGCAAATAAAAGCCGATATATTGCTCTCATCCACGATCTGCTCTGCAGGAAAAATAAAATGCTCGTTGTCGGTGATGGTACCGCCCCGGATATAAAACACAGACACGCACGAGCAGAGCTCGCCCGAATAGAGCGCGATGATATCCTCTTCGAGCTCAGGTGAGCCAATGACTTTCTGTCTTTGTCCGAGCCTGTCGAGCGCCGATATGCTGTCACGGCAGCGTGCCGCGGCTTCATACTGCTCTGCCTCGGCATATTCAAGCATCTTCTTTTCAAGAGTTGTACGTACATCCTTCGACCTTCCCCGCAGAATGTCGACCGCAAGCATAACTTTTTCTCTGTATTCGCTCTCACCTATACTGCCGTCACATGGCGCAGAGCATTGTCCGAGCTGCTTGTAAAGACACGGCCTTTCTTTGCCGATATCACGCGGAAGTACACGTCGGCAGGAATGAAGTCCGAGAGTTTTCTGTATGGTTGATATCGCGTTATTTACAGCAGGAGCGCTCGAATACGGTCCGAAGTATTTAGCCTTATCAGAGAGTCTTGATCTTGTCATAAAAATCCTCGGATACGCCTCGTCAAGGCTAACCTTAATATAGGGATATGATTTTGCGTCCTTGAGCTTTATGTTATATTTGGGCAGATATTGCTTTATGAGACTGTTCTCTAGTGTAAGCGCTTCGGTCTCTGTGTCGCACAGAATATAGTCAAAGCTATCAACAGACGCAACCATTTTCGCAGTCTTAGCATTTTTCTCACTCGCTTGAAAGTACTGCGACACACGGTTCTTGAGTTTTCTTGATTTACCGACATATATGACCTTGCCGCCCTTGTCCTTCATAATATATACACCGGGACGCAACGGAAGCTTATTTGCGCTTTCAAGCAATTTTTCCATATCAGCCAAGATCTCACCTCCCTATATAAATTAAGCGAACATATCTTTGCCGTACCGACTCTGACTATGTTCGCTTATTTGTAATGTAAAGAAAAATTATTCGTTGAATCCGCTGTTGACAAGCTCTTCAAGTCCGTCAAGCGCCGCTTCCTCGTCAGCTCCGTCAGCTATAAGTAATATAGACATTCCCTCAACTATACCGAGAGAAAGCACACCAAGCAAGCTCTTGGCATTAACACGGCGGTCATCCTTTTCCACCCATATTGAGCTCTTATAAGAGTTAGCCTTCTGGATGAAGAAGGTAGCCGGTCTTGCGTGCAGACCCACATTATTCTTTATTGTAACACTACGAGATATCATTGTACGCTCCTCTGCTTTGCGCTATTTTCAGCCTATTATAATACTGTAACATATATAGTATAACAAACTCTTAAAATAAAATCAATAGTTTTTTTCCAGATTTTTAACATCTTTTTTCACAATTTAACACAGTCAAGACTCGATATTTTTAGCTACATCGGTCACAACAAGCGTTACCGTGATGTGAGAAGTACAGATCTTCATCTCTTTTCCTGCCGCTATATAAGTGTTACCGCCGACCAAAAATCCGCCGTCCGTCCACTTGCCCTCGGAGAGTATCTTTCCTTTTACGTCTATTCTGGTATTCTCGGGATATGTGACCTTCACGGTGTTTCCTTTATGATCGGTAACGTAATCCTCCGCGGGAGTTATTACAAAATAGCCCTTCATAAATTCACCGATCTTGAGTCCGTCCTCTTTCGTATACACCTTTTCACCACCGATAAAGAAGTCAGCCGAAGTGTATCGTATATCCTGCACCAAGAACGATATCTGAGCTGTATCAAGAGTCTCTTCGGTATCAAGGTCTTTTACAGAGATACTTCTCAGGTAAACGCCGACTATGCAAGCCAGAATAAGTACAACGATCACCAAGTCGATTATATTAAAGCGCATCTTCGAGTTCTTTTTCTTTTTGTTCGCTTCCATATTATCCTCCCTATCAACCGTTAACGATCCTTACAGATATGCAGTGTCCCGTTTCGATAAAGCTCGGGAATCTTGCATACACGGGCGTCCCGACATTGATAACACATCCACCTATGTCATATCCCATATCGGTCAGAGTAGCCTTTGCACTGACCGTAATGATGAAATCCGAATGATCGGGGTGTTCGGATGCCACAAGAGTTCCCGTATCATTGTCAAGTTCATAAGTGTGGCTGCGGATGTATTCAATTTCTTTTACCGTTCCGATCTGTATCTGTCCGACAGAATCGGTAACCGTGTCACCCACTTCTATCTTATCTGTAAATTCATCGCGGACATCCTTTATCTCTATGATATACTCAATATCAGACTGAACGACCGTTGTCTCGGGCTCCTCTCTCAAAACGAAGAAGTAAAGCGCCGCCGCAAGTCCCGCGATGATAACAAGCACGGTGAGTATGTTAAATAGGTTAAAGAACTGTCTTTTTGTACCCTTTTTGTTTTCCATATGACTTTTCCTTTCTTTTTAAACCGAAAGTTTTATATCGAGCTGAGCCGAATTCTCATCCGTTTTAATACGGCTTATTTCCTCTGTGTCATATCCGATACGTCTGTATGCGCAAACGATACCGACAACTACCCAAAAAATGAAGAACACTCTGTAATTGTACCAGATATAATCTGCACATCCCTGTACAAGCGCGGAGATTATACCGCAAAAACCTGCAGCCGCCATAAGCTTGCTGCGCTTATCGGAAGACCTCTTGGCATATTCAAAGCTACCCTGTGAGAACAGGAAAAATGCAAAAAGGAATACGGCAATACCGACGATACCGATCTCAAGAGTTATCTGAAGATATATGCTGTGGCTGTGCGGAGCGCTCTCCATACCCGCGTATGTGTACATCGGATATACATATCCGAAAGCGCTTTCTCCAACTCCTATTCCGCCGCCGAAGAAATCCTTTATCATACGCCAAACAGACTTCCAAAGATAGACTCTGTACATAGTGGACGAATCGGCAACATTACCGATGCTTGTGAATCTGTCAATAATATTCTGAGGCAGAATAAACGAAACAAACGGCAATGCCGCAGCTCAAAGTATAAGTGCGTATACCGTTTTCTTGCTATAAATAAAAAACAAAACGACAATACCCACAAGAGCACCG